>JBHBVA010000227.1:0-6687 GCA_041793355.1 Bacteroidota bacterium
AATCAAGAGTTTGAATATACGCCTCAAATGGCGACCATTAGTGGTTGTGGTTTTTTTATTTCATTTCCTGTTCCTCCCGATGACGTACTTTGTGCAATGAAATTGTCAGCATTACTCTCACGAGCAAAAGGACGCGACTTTTACGATGCTTTGTTTTTGCTTTCTCAAACAAGTCCCAATTACGATTTTCTTGCTAAAAAACAGGGCGTTCACAATCTAACGGAACTGAAATCAAAACTAATAGAAACTGTAGAAAAAATAGATTTACAACATAAATCCAATGATTTTGAGCATTTACTATTTAATAAGGAAAATAAAGATAAGATTTTGATGTTCTGTGATTATATAAGGAAAATGAGTTGAGCAATGGCAAATTACCTGCACCTAACACAGGCTACATGCAATGGCATGGAAAATGCCTCGTATCAAACTTTTCCGTAAATTTGCAGTCAGTGCTTCGTGTAAATGGCGTGCGAAAATTTCGCCACTGCACATAGACTCAGCCGTTGGGTGGAAATCCCTTCGGGCTTCCCACCCAACCGCAACACGCATTAACAAAGGATAAGAATAACGAAAAAAAAGATATGTTAGGACTTAGAACAACAATTTATAAAGTTGGAGACATTCAAAAAGCGGCTGAATGGTACTCAAAAGCATTCGAAACAAATCCATATTTCAACGAACCTTATTATGTTGGTTTCAATATTCAAGGTTACGAATTAGGGCTTCAACCAGAAGAAAATCCAGTTTTGAATAAAATTGAAAGCGTAGTTTCTTATTGGGGTGTAGAAGATATTCAAGAAACTTTTGACCGACTGATTGAATTAGGTGCGATTGAAAATGAAAAACCATACGATGTTGGCGGAGAAATAATGACTGCAACTGTTAAAGACCCATTTGGAAATGTTATTGGTTTAATTTATAACCCTCACTTTAAACTAAAAGAATAACGAATGGCTTCCGACAAAAATTTTGTAGAATTTGTTTTGGAAAAAATCAAAAATGCAGGCGAGATAACCGCTAAAAAAATGTTTGGCGAATATGGTATTTATACTGACGAAAAATTGTTTGGGCTGATTTGTGACAATAAACTATTCATAAAACCGACTAATTCTGGAAGAGCATTTATAGGAGACGTGGTTGAAGCTTCGCCATACGAAGGTGCAAAACCAAGTTTCCTGATAGAAGAAAAAATTGAAGACAGCGAATGGTTAAGCGAATTAGTCAGAATATCGGTAAAAGAATTACCCGAACCAAAACCAAAAAGGAAAAATTAAAACCCGAAATCAAATGGACTACAGCTAACATCGTATTGGCAATAGGCGGGCTGAACGGCTTCGTATCAACGGAAGTGCAAAATTCAGCTTTCGTTCTTCCGATTAAAGTTCGGTGCTAAAAATCCCACCCATCGCCAATACGTGAACCGTTATGCAACGTGATATTAACCTCATTCCCAAATCGGTGCGAAAAGAGCGAATGGAGCAAAATATGAACATCTTCGACTTTGAACTTTCGGCAGGTGATATGGCGGAAATCGCTCAACTCGATACCCAAGGAACGCTATTCTTCTCGCACAACGACCCAAATTTGGTAAAAATGCTATTGGGATATAAAATATAGTAAACAGAAATAAGAGATATTAAAATGAAAATCGAGGTTTTATTAGTTATGGCAATCCTTGCAACCTCATTTGAAATCGAAAACTTTACTACCTTTGCAAAAAAACATAAAAAATGAACATAGAAGACGCCCGCAATTTTGCTCTTTCATTCAAAGGTGCTACCGAAGAGCTTTTTGCTGAAAATTGGATTGTTTTCCGTATTGGGGGAAAATGGTTCATGCTCATGCGGTTAGACGTCACCGATCCCCGTATATCGGTGAAGTTGCCTCCCGAAAAAAGCATCATGCTTCGTGAAGAGAACAACGGTGTCCGCCCTGCCTACCACATGAATAAGACCCATTGGAACGACCTTTATCTCGATTTACTTTCCGATAGTTTGGTAAAAGAATGTATTGCGGAAAGTTATCATCTGGTGTTGAGCCGTCTGCCCAAGAAAACACGAACAATGTACGAATAAATGCTTCATTGACATTACCAATCCGCTTGCCGCAGACATGACAGGAATACCCATTGGGCACACCATTTCAATTCGAAAAACCTCCCGCAAACAAAAGTAGTAAAAGCCATTAACACGGTTTTTGCACAACTGATCGGTGCAGACAAAAGATTCGGGTGTTCTATGCCGGAAACGGCGAAGCTGCGGCAAAACAGTTGGTACAAGATTATTTTACCGCCTCGAACGCTTCGGACACCCCAAAAGCGACCTCGTTTTTTACCCACTACGGCGAACTTCTGCCTCTGTTCCCTACACCCAAATCGCAGGGAAAATCCTCTATCGGCTCTCCGGCATCAACCGGCTGTTGCAAGAAAATTATCGGATATGCCCCTCGGTAAATATCTGTAACAAGACAACTTACAGGGGTGATGTATATCCTTGATTTGCCATAAACCAAATATTTTGCAAAAATAACTTGCCAAAAATTTAGTTGTATGCAATTTAGTTGCTATCTTTGCATCCAGAAATAAAAATACAACGATGAAGTATGACGTATTGAAATTAGACAACCAGCTATGTTTCCCCATCTATGTGGCATCGAGGGAGATTATTCAGAGCTACAATAAATATTTTGGCGAATTGGATATTACCTATCCGCAATATTTGGTGCTTATGGTACTTTGGGAAGAGGACGAAATGACGGTAAACAGCATAGGCAAGCGGTTGCATTTGGATAGCGGCACACTCACGCCATTGCTTAAACGCATGGAAACTAAGGCGCTGATAATTCGTAAACGTTGTAAAATTGACGAGCGAACTGTAAAGATAAGCCTTACCGACAAGGGGAAACAGCTGAGAGAAAAAGCCGCAAAGATACCGCCCCGGTTGGCAAAAGATGTTACCTTAACCAACGAGGAGTCGGAAACTTTAAAAAGACTGATTTACAAACTAATAAACAAAGAATAATATTATGACACCAATGTACACAGCCGTAGTAACGGCAACAGGAGGAAGAAACGGAAATATCGTTTCGAACAATGGAATTTTGAATTTAGAAGTACGTTCGCCCAAAGCGTTGGGCGGAGCCAACGACGACTATGCCAACCCCGAAATGCTTTTCGCAGGGGGATATGCAGCCTGCTTCGACAGTGCACTCAACCTCGTGATGCGTCAGCAGAGAATAAGAACAAGCGAAACCACCGTAATTGCAGAGGTTTCAATAGGTAAGTCGGACAACGGTGGATTTGGGTTGGCGGTAACGCTATCGGTAAACATTCCACAGGTAAGCATCGAGCAAGCCCGGGAGCTGGTAGAGAAGGCACATCAGGTTTGCCCTTATTCCAATGCTACACGCAATAATATAGAGGTAACATTTAAAATAACAAACAATTAAAAAATAAAAAAATGAGACATCAGAAATCAATTGAAGCATTACAGCTATTCACAACAGGATTGACCAACGGAGCTTTCGCACACTTTGTGCAGGGCAAGCATTTTGAATCGATGGGTTTTACAAAACTCGGCGAGAAGTACAAAGAACATTACACCGAAGAGATGGGCTGGGTTGAGAAGTTCATTGCCCGTATCAACGACCTCGGAGGCGAAGTGAAAATCGAAGACCAAAAGGGACGAGAAATAGTAAAAGACCCTGTCGAGTACGTCGAGGCAGACCTTAAAATACAGGAGCAAGGCGTAGAGTTTTTATACAACTGTATGGCAGAGCTAAAGGATGACCCTACCACTTACGATATACTGAAAGCCTATCTCGCCGACGAAGAGGAAGACCTCTATTGGAGCCAGGAGCAGATGGAGATGATTGAAATGATCGGTCGCCAAAATTGGCTGATGAAACAGATGTAACTAATTTTTAAGTTTAACAATTAAAAGAAAAAGAAGATATGAAAACGGTAAAGGAAATATATGACTTCTTGGTTGATGCCAAGACGTTTTATTTGGCAACAGTAGAGGGCGAACAACCCCGCGTGCGACCTTACGGCGCCCAATTGTTCTACGAAGGGAAAATATACATCATGGCGTTTGGCAAGACCAATGCTACTCACCAAATTGCAGCCAATCCAAAAGTTGAGATTTGTGCTTTCAGTGGTAAGACATTGCGCATTGAATGCAGATTGGTGGAGGATAACCGCCCGGAAGTCGGCAAGGCTTTGGTGGATAAGATGCCCGTTCTGAAGCCGGTCCTTGGCGAAAACGGCGAGAACGGTGTGATGTATTATTTGGCTGATGCCACCGCCTCATTCTTCAAAATGATGGAATTGGAAGAAACTGTAACATTCTAACTGTCTGGGAAGATGAAAGAAAAAGTATTGCAAGTTATGCGGCAAGCCGGAGAACCGGTTTCTGCCGGAGAGGTAGCCAAGGCATTGGGAGTCGACCGTAAGGAAGTGGATAAGGCTTTTGCCACGCTGAAAAAAGAGGGTGCCATTGCATCGCCTGTACGTTGTAAATGGGAGCCTGCGAAATGAAAAGAACCTCTTTATTAATAATGCTGACCGTGATGCTGACAGCAGTCAGCCACGGTCAGAATACAGGAACTAAACAAGAAAGTGAAAGTATGAAAACAGTATATGATTTCAGTCTTACCGACGCAAAAGGCAACGAAGTAAGCCTCTCGGAGTATAAAGGCAAGGTGTTGCTTATCGTCAATACCGCTACCGGATGTGGCTTTACACCCCAGTATAACGAACTTGAAGCGATGTACCGCAGTATGAGAGCCGACGGGTTCGAGATTATCGACATCCCCTGCAACCAGTTCGGCAATCAGGCTCCGGGTACCGACGAGGAGATTGCGGAGTTTTGTCGTGTGAATTTCGCCACCGAGTTTCCGCAGTTCAAAAAGAGCGATGTCAACGGCGAGAACGAACTTCCGCTCTACACTTGGTTAAAGAGCCAAAAAGGGTTCGAGGGTTTCGACAAGGAAAACAGCCTGACCCCAAGGCTCGAAAGCATGTTCGATAAAGCCGACCCCGATTGGCGTTCGAAGAGCGACATAAAATGGAACTTCACGAAGTTCTTGATCGACCGCAACGGAAACGTCATTGCACGTTTCGAACCCACCAAGGAGATGAGCAAAGTGGCTGCGCTTGTCAAAGAAGCGCTTGACACCAAATAAATACATATATACAATTGACAATAAGAGAAGATGACAAAGCAACCAATCAGTATTATCGACAGCGCCGGCGACATCCTCAGGGCACTCCAACGCGGAGGGCTTGTTACGACCAAGTCGGGCGACAGGATAAACAGCATGGTCATAGAATGGGGCACCCTCGGTTTCAACTGGGGGCGTCCCGTTTTTGCTTGCTATGTGCGGCAGAGCCGTTTCACAAGAGAGATGCTCGACAGCAATCCCGAATTCACCATCAATCTACCGGTGGGCGAATACGACAAACGTATCATCCACGTGTGTGGCGCAAAGAGCGGACGCGATACCGACAAGGTTGCCGAACTGGGACTTACGCTCGTTGACGGCAGCAAGGTCGCCGTTCCTGCCATCAAAGAAGTGCCTCTGACGCTCGAATGCAAGGTCATCTATCGGCAGGAGCAAGACCATACGCTATTGCCCGTAACGTTGCAGAAAAGGTTCTACCCCGATACCCAAGCCCGCAACCACGACAATGCCGAAGACGAGCATATTGTCTACTTCGGAGAGATTGTAGATGCCTATCTGTTGAAAGAATAAAAATCATAGATAAACAAGTAAAAGAGTTGAAAATGAAACGAGCCATATTTATAAACGGAAGCCCGAGAAAGAACGAAAATACAGCCTTGATGCTCCAAAAGGCGATGGAAGGAGCTGCATTAGTAGAGGCGGAGACGAAAATGTTTCACCTCTACGAATACGACTACAAGGGTTGCCTGAGTTGTTTTGCATGCAAACGCAAGGGAAACAAGACCAATGGTTTGTGTGCCATAAAAGACGGATTGCATCCGATATTGGAGACGGTCGTCGATGCCGATGTGCTGGTGGTTGGCTCGCCGGTTTACGACTCGTTCCCGACAGGTATGCTGCGTTCATTTATCGAACGGCTGGTATTTCCCGCCGTCAATTACAACGATTACAGTAAGCCCACCCGCCGCAAAATGTTGCGTTGCGGTGCCATCTACACCATGAATGCACCCGAAGAGCTGATGACACCGCTCCGTTACGATACGATACTCAGCGAAAACGCCGCCGTGTTAAACATTTTCGGACATACGACGGAGATGATTTGCAGCCACGAAACCTATCAGTTCAACGACTATTCGAAATACGAAACGGCGGTAAGCGAACCTGCACGTGCCCGAATCAGAGCCGAACGCTTCCCGCACGATTTGGAGAAAGCCTTCCGTCTGGGACAAAGACTGGTAGAAGCAACCGAGTAGCTCGGAAATAAAACAATACAAGAGAGCGAGGACAATCTTATTGCTGTTGTATGGAATAATGACTTTGGTGGTGTTTTACAAATCTTTTTCAACCTCATACAGCAACACAAAATTGGGGTCAATAGATAATGTAACAGACTTGGAGGGAGCACTAGGAACAGGAAACGTAATTGTTTCTTTTGAATTGTAATAACGGACGATAAAAAGCACGGCCTGTAACACGGGCTATAATGCAATGGCGGTGTAC
>JBHBVA010000228.1:0-3579 GCA_041793355.1 Bacteroidota bacterium
AAAGATGCGTTCCCGTAACTTAAAAGTGGTGAGCAAACAATGCTATCTCTATGTGAGTGTTAAAGGGTTGATTTACAGTTTTTTCATCTGAGTGATGGTTTCCGACGGATTGGTAGTTGCAAAAATGGCACTTCCTGCCACCAGCACATCGGCTCCTGCTTCGAGCAGCTGTTTGCCGGTTTGCATATTCACACCGCCATCCACCTCTATCAGCGTGCTGAGGTTCTGACGGAGAATCATTTCTTTCAGTTTCGATACTTTCTTTAGCGATTGGGTAATAAATTTTTGCCCGCCGAATCCCGGATTTACGGACATCAGAAGCACCATATCCACTTCGGGCAAAATATCCTCCAGCAAATGCACAGGTGTGTGCGGATTGAGCGTTACGGCAGGTTTCATTCCCGCTTCGCGAATGGCCGAAACTGTGCGGTGCAGGTGCGTGCAAGCCTCGTAATGCACGTTCATAATGTACGCCCCGATGGCCTTCACTTGTGCAATATATTGGTCGGGGTTCACAATCATCAGATGCACATCCAAAGGCTTGGTTGCCACCTCGTTAATCTTTTCGAGGATGGGAAATCCGAACGAAATATTAGGCACGAACACTCCGTCCATCACGTCGCAATGTATCCAGTCGGCATCGCTTTTGTTCAGCATCTCTATTTCGGATTGCAGATGCAGAAAATCGCAAGAAAGTACCGACGGTGCTATTTTGTGGCTCATAATTTTGTGGTTCAATAAATTTTTGAATAATGCTAATGCGGAGCAAAGGTACTTTTTATTCTCCAAAAAAGTAAACTTCTCTGAGGTTGAGAAAGTGGAAATTTAGTTCAGAATAAAAACGTTTTTGGCATCCCTTTTGTCGCTCCCTTGCACAGTGTAGCACCTTGCCAGCTGTTTCAGGTAGGCCAAAACCTCTTTCGAGGGGGAGGGAACATCCGTCTTCAACGTTTCTTCCGGTTTGTAAGTGATTGAAGTAGAGGTTATCTTCATATATACGACATATTTAATGTTTTACGAATTAATGAACGTGTAACATAAGCTTAATATTGTGGTAGGGGGGTAATTTTATCGTTTTTTCGGTAGTGTAGGATACGTGAATATAACCTTTTTGTGGCTAACTTTTCGGATGTTACGAAATTGTTACGAAATTTTATATACCTTTGTGGACGAAAAAGTGCCTCTTGTGTTTTCACCTTATATTAAATAAAAGGAGCTGAAAGTGCGGAGGACGTAGTAATTACGAAAAAACATATACATTTTTTATACAGAGTTATGAACAATAATTTTTTTAGTAGATTTACACCCGACGAAACAAAGTTTTATCCCCTCCTCAGAGAGTTGGCAACGGTAGTTTTTAAGGCATCGGAATTGATGGTGGATGCTACAAAATCGAAATCGAATGCCGAATCCATCGAGCATTTCAAAAAAATCAAGGAGCAGGAGCGTGCCGGAGACAAAATCCAAAACAAAATTTTTGACGAACTGAACGAAACTTTTATCACGCCTTTCGACCGTGAAGATATTAACAATCTGGCAAGTACGCTCGACGACGTAACCGACTACATCAATAGCTGTGCAAAACGCATAATGCTATACAACCCCAAACAAATACCGGCAAGTGCCGTAAAGTTGGCAGAAATTGTTCGCGACACTGCCGAAGTGTTGGTGAAAGCCACCGGCGAATTAGACAAATTGAAGAAAAACGGCTCGCAGATAGCGGAATATTGCGGACGATTGGCCGAAATGGAGCATCGGGCCGACGATGTGTACGAGCACTTCTTGATAGACCTCTTTGAAAACGAAAAAGACGCTATCGAGATTATTAAATTGAAAGAAATTTTGCACGAACTCGAAAAAGCAACCGACGCAGCCGAAAACGTAGGAAAGGTTCTTAAAACGATTATCGTAAAATATTCATAAACAGGTGTTTGCCTTAATGTTAGAATAGAATGGAACCACTAACGTTACTTATCGTAATTATAGTTTTAGCTCTCGTTTTCGACTTTATCAACGGGTTTCACGATGCTGCAAACTCCATTGCAACGGTTGTGTCCACTCGTGTGTTGTCGCCAACTATAGCTATTGCGTGGGCTGCTGTTTTCAACTTTGTGGCATACTTCATAGCCAAATATATTATCGGTGGCTTTGGTATTGCCGACACTGTTTCAAAGGTAGTGAAGATGGATTTGGTTGCCGGTAATGTGGCTGCCGACCCGTCGTTTGTAATCATTGCCGGATTGGTGGCAGCCATCACTTGGAACTTGCTTACCTGGTGGTTTGGCATCCCCTCTTCATCGTCGCATACGCTCATCGGAGGTTTTGCCGGAGCCGGTATTGCGGCGGCCGGTTTCGGAGCCATTCACGCAGGTAAAATCGGTATCATTGTAGCTTTCATCGTATTGGCACCGCTCATCGGTATGCTTACGGGGAATATCATCACACTTATCACTTTGCACCTTACCCGTTGGTTGCAGGCTCGCCCCTCCAAAGCCGAAAGTTGGTTTAAGGGATTGCAACTGGTTTCGTCCGCATTGCTGAGTATTGCTCACGGACTGAACGACTCGCAAAAAGTGATGGGTATCATTGCTGCCGCCCTTATCACCTACACCGCTCAGCAGGAAGCTGCCGGTGAAACTGTACACGAGTGGTTGTATATGAGCGATATAGGTAAAGATATGCACGACTGGATACCGCTTGCCTGCTTTGGAGCTATCGCCTTGGGAACAATGGCCGGCGGTAAAAAAATCATCAAAACGATGGGAAACCGCATCACCAAAATTACTCCTACTGAGGGATTTTGTGCTCAAATGGCAGGTTCGGTAACGCTTTTCCTCACCGAAGTATTCAAAGTGCCCGTAAGTACTACACACGTTATCACGGGTAGTATCATCGGAGTTGGTTCGGTCAAGCGGTTGTCGGCAGTGCGTTGGGGTGTTACCACCAACTTGGTGTGGGCGTGGATACTTACCATCCCTGTCAGTGCCTTAATGGCAGGCTTAATGTACTTAGGGTTGATGCTGGTATTTGGCAAGTAATTCAGTTGGAATCATAATGGCTTATTTACAGAGAGTTACTCCGTTTGGGGTAACTCTCTGAGTTTTTTGGGCAAAAGGCTATTCGTGATGGTAGGGTTCACCTCGCAAAATTGTCATTGCCCGATAGAGTTGTTCGGTGAAAATGAGGCGTATCATTTGATGCGAAAAAGTCATTGACGAGAGTGTAACTTTCTCTTTTGCAAGGTTATACACCTCCTCCGAAAAGCCGTACGGACCACCAACCACAAATACCAAACGCTTAGGCACTACTTGCATTTTGTGAGCAATGTACTCCGCAAACTTCACGGATGTGAATGCTTTGCCTTTTTCGTCCAGCAAAACCATTTCATCCCCTTTTTGCAACTGCCTGCTAATAAGCTCACCCTCTTTTTCCTTCTGTTGGTCGATGGTCAGACTTTTGGTATTCTTCAAATCGGGAATCACCACCATCTCGAACGGAATGTAGTGCTGCAACCGTTTACTGTATTCGGCAATGCCTTTGGCAAAATATTCCGCATCCGTTTTTCCTATCACCAATAGT
>JBHBVA010000229.1:0-4888 GCA_041793355.1 Bacteroidota bacterium
AATTTGTATCCATTCTCGTGCAAGGCGGAGATGATGCGTTCGTGGCTTTCTTTCACAGAAGCATCGGGCAACCCCACCAGCATAAATTTAATACCTTTCGTACAGTTCACCTCGATGGTGATAAGCGTGGCATTGATGCCCTGCACGGCAGCAGCATACACCTTTACTAACATTTTGTCCTATTATTTTCTTTTTGAATTATATTCCCTCACACTTGGGCAAGTTGGATGCATCGGGAGCCCTTGTTTCTACCCCTTGTGGCACATAGGCTCCCTCGTCGTCCCAAAATCCGCCTCCGCCGTTCACCGCACCGTGGGGCGATATTAACGTACGCAAAGCGGACGGAAACTCCTGCCGTCCGGCGATGTAGCCTTCGGGGGTAATCAACACGTTGAACGGCACTTTACGCACCCCGTAAGTGCTTATCAATTTGTCTGCCCAAGCCTCTTTTAGCTGAATATTTGTCCACTTGTGGGATGCTGCTTTAGGCTTTGATTCGCCTAAACTTATGTGGAAAATTTGTAGTTGCAGGCTATCATTGGCAGCTCGCAAATCTCTGAGTTGCTGTTCGTTTTTGGCGTAGCCGGCACAATGCGGTGTGGTGAACGACAGCAGAACATACCTGCCCCTACAGTTGTCGGAATTGTACACTTTTCCTTTTTCCGTAAACTGAAAATGAGGTGCTTGCATACCATTGGCAGCTTTTTTGCTACGTGCGATATGTTGCCGCAAATCGTGAGCCTGTGCTGAGGTAGAGGCAGGATATTTAAGGCGTTGCAGCAAGCCCTCCAAACGAGTAAGGCTTTCAGCATCTTTAAACCATCGGTTGAGCAGCACCAGCGTTGCCGGTTTGTCGGCGTGTTTGTCAGCAAAAACCTCTACGGCACTTCTGATTTTATTTGCCGCAACTTTCTCGTTATCAGACACACTGTCGGAAAGCAATATCTGTTGGGCGGCCGCAGTCCATTCTTTCAGAAGCGAAGCATTTTGTTTGCGAAACGATGTAAGCAGGTCGTTATCGCTTCCCCCTTCCACTTCTGCCAACTCAGGTTGTTTGCCATCGCATTTTATACTGACATCCAATCCATTATCTACAAAAAGGGGAATTTGCCTTGCTCCATTATTGAAGTACAGCATAGCAAAGGCCAAAGTATCGGCTTGGATGGTGGCATCGAAAGCTCCGTCGGCAGACACGGCAATGGTGTCCACAATCAAAGTATCGGGAAAGTCGCGAACAAGGTAAATATTTTCTGCTGCCAAATGCTCTATTTTTCCGCTGATGTTTGCCTTGTTTCCACCCTGCTTGCCACACGATACAACACTCATCAACAAGCATATACACAAACATCGAATAATATTTTTTTTCGTCATTTTATACGGGGTATCAATAACTCGTTTCATTTTTGAGAATTGAGCAACAAATGTACAGCTTTCCTTTGGTTACCGCAAATCCATTCGCAGAGAGGGATAAAAAAGATGAGGCGAAAGAGCCATCCCTGCCTGCTCTAACGCTCCATCGCCATTTTTTTTTGCAATACATCATGCAAAAAGCCCATATTCACATCACGGAGCGGGCAGTGGCCGTGCTTCTATCCCGGTGCCGAGACCTAAGGAAAAGAACCCGGGCACGGCAGACATCACTTTGCTATCGTTGTACAGCACATTGCACACCGTGAGTGGCGTGTACGAACTACGCAGACAAGACAATTCATACCAATCGTCAAACCAGGCAAGCTGTCGCATCACCCTCACATTGAGTAGCGATTCGTAAGCCTTCAGCTCGCTGTGAAAAACGCCGTCGTGAAGCTTCACGTACACCTCTTCACTACAAAATAAAGTGTCGGAGTCAGTTGTGGTATAAGCGTTCTGCTTGAATGCTTGCGGTAGCTGAAACGGCTGTCCTGCCATCCCAACACGTCTTGTGAAGGCACTACAAAATACCACGAACGAGAAACACCGTATGGTTTTCTGCTCCACGAACGAATGTTGTAGAAATGATTGTCGGAAAGCGAACAGCTATCCGTTTTTCGCCACACTTTCACCACCGACTGCCCGCCGTAATACGGCTTTACCAGCTCCACAGAGTCGATTTTTGCCATCACTCTGGGAAAAATAGCTGTAAATGGTTCTCTTTCAAACTCTTCATCGTTTTCTACGATAGTAAACGGCACATTATCACCCGATTCGGGATAGTACACCTTGCCGCCCCCGTAGTAATACCTGAACTGATACCCTTGTGCCTCCACCCTTGTTCGCATCACAGCATCGTAGTGAGGCTCGCCCGAATGGCAAGAGCTTGTTACCAGCAACCCACCCAACATTACCAAAACCATTTGTAATGTCAATTGCTCTAAAGTCGTTTTCATCGTCAATCGAGATAAACATTTGAAAAAAAAGCACATTGAATGTCGCTCTTCAAAAAAACAACGTAATATTTAGCAGAAAAATCTCTCCGCTTCACTAAAATAAGGGAACAAATAGTCCCTACAAAAATACTAAATATACCGATTCGAACACAATTCTATCTGCTTTTTTTGCTATATGATTCCTGGTTAAACTTTATTGCATCAGATTTTTTGTCCGACCAAAGAAAAGCACTACTTTTGAGCTGTCAGAGTGTAAGGTTACAAGACCATAAAATTGCTATAATATGCAGAAAATCATCAGTTCTCAAGATATTTGTGCCGATTTGCAGGCACAGCTACAACAGCTACCGCACGACAAATTGTTCGTCCTCACGGATAAGCACACGTATCGCCATTGTTTGCCACTGCTCGCAGATAGACTACAACTTACTGATAATCAAACAATAATTATTGAAGCAGGCGATGAACATAAAAACTTGGATACGCTTGCTCAAGTGTGGCAGTCGCTTTGCGAAGGGGGGGCTACTCGCCACTCTTTGCTCGTCAATTTGGGAGGTGGCATGCTCACCGACTTGGGAGGTTTTGCGGCAGCCACATTCAAAAGAGGTATCCGCTTTATTAACATCCCCACCACGCTTTTGGGAGCTGTAGATGCTGCCGTAGGCGGAAAAACAGGGGTGAATTTTCTGCATTTCAAAAACGAGATTGGAGCGTTTGCTCCGGCTGAAGCAGTACTTATCCACACACCTTTTTTTCGCACGCTCACAAACGAGGCTTTGCTATCGGGCTACGCCGAGATGCTGAAACACGCTTTGATAGACAATCAGCAAGAGTGGGCAAAGGTTTTACGTTTTGATGTTCAGTCTTTTGACTTTCAGGAACTTCAAGAGTTGCTAATAACTTCCGTAAAGGTGAAAGAACGCATCGTTAGCGACGACCCTTTTGAGCAAAACATTCGTAAGGCATTGAATTTGGGGCATACCATCGGACACGCATTCGAGAGTATTTCGATGGAGCTCGGAGTGCCGGTGGCTCACGGCTATGCGGTGGCTTGGGGCTTGATGTGCGAACTCTATTTGTCGTGCAAGTTATGCGGTTTCCCGAAGGACAAACTGCTTATTACCAACGCTTTCATTAAGCAGAACTACGGAGCTTACCATTTCGGATGTGGCAACTACGAGCGATTGTTCGAGTATATGAGGCACGACAAGAAAAACGCTTCCGCCAACGAAATCAACTTCACGTTGCTGGCAGATGTGGGGCAGGTAAAAATCAATCAAACCGCCTCTAAACAAGATATTTTCGAGAGCATCGACTTTATGCGAGAAAGCTTCGGGATGTAGAGCGTCTTACTCAAAAGAGAGATACGGCGTAAGTCGCTGTATGTCAGCATCCGAAAATTCGTCGAGCATTTGCAATTGCTTTACCGATTGCAATTTGCCTCGCCGATGACGCAATTCCACAATAGCTTTGGCTTGTTTGAAGTTCAGATAGGGATGCTTACTTAGTTGGTCCTGCGACAAGGAATTAATTTTCAATGGAGTAACCTCTCCCGAAACGGTAACGTACGGGCTAACTTGGGCATATCGCTCTTCCGTGAAACCATACACCTCCATCAACTGGCGAGGATGACTGAAGCCTCCGAGCCGGTCGCGATACTTCACAATGCTACGGGCAAACCCCGACCCGATGCCCGGTATGGTTTTCAGGGCAGAAGTGTCGGCATTGTTGATGGCAATGGTTTGTCCTGTACTCAATTTTTCTTGCTTGGCAAACGTCGGAAAATCAGGCTTTTTACTATCTTTATTTTCGTCTTGATAGCGTTGCCAACGCTCAGCATATTCCGCTTTTCTGCGTTCGTAGTTGGCACGTCGTTGCTCGTCGTAAAAGCGGTTTCGCTCCTCTTGTTCTTCCTCTATCAGCGTCTTCTGAAATTGCTCGAAAGCAGTCCGCAAGCTATCGGACTCTCGTATTTCCGCCGGAGCTTTTTCGTCTTTCTGCCACAGCAGATGCACCACAAAACTCAAAGCAATCAGTATCAGCAATAGCAGAATGCCACGCTTTTCGCCTTGCGAATAGTAGAAAAAACTGTTTGGCTTCATCCTTTGCGGTTATGGTTGATGTTGGGGACGAAGCAGGTCGTTTACGGTTTTCACCGGATTGAACGTTTCGATGGGTATTTCCACGAAAATAGTGTTCCAGTCTGCCATTGCACCATTCCACAAGCCCGGTAATTCCAGAGCTTTCAGTTCGCGTCCGTTTTTCGACTTGTGAGAGATGAATCCCGTATTTTTATCCACAAAGTTCAGTAAGTCGAACTTGTTGCCTCGATAGTCCCGCACACCGCACACCAGGTCGGCAGGGTTGAAGTGTGTCCCCTGCTCAAACATCGCCTTCTTTTCGGGGTTGGTCATATCAATTTGCGAACTCTCCAATATTTGTGGTGAGAACGTACCATCTTCATTTTGAGCAATAAAAGGTCCGCCGCCGGGTTCGCCAACGTTTTTCACCATTCCGCACAC
>JBHBVA010000230.1:0-3924 GCA_041793355.1 Bacteroidota bacterium
AGCGACACAGCAACGGTGGAGGTGAATATCTCAGAATCGTTTTTGGACTTGCCCAACTATTTCACACCCAACGCATCGGAAGGTGTAAATGATGAATACAAAGTGGCTTACCGTTCGTTGGTGAGCTTCAAAGCCACAATCTTCAATCGTTGGGGAAACAAGCTATTTCAATGGAGCGACCCGGCAAAAGGATGGGACGGCAAGTATAACGGCAAATTTGTTCCACCCGGCGTATATTACATAGTAGTGGAGGCAGAAGGTTCGGACGGTATCAAATACAAACGGGGAAGAGATATAAATATCTTGACCACAAAGTGAACAACAGACAGCCACCCCCCAATTTAACGTATTAGCCCTACCTTTCTTATAAGGATAATGATATAACATTAGAAAGAGTGTAGTTAGTGTAGATGGTCGCAAGATGGGGAGCGGGGAGACTACACCTTTCAGGTGTACCTCATATCGGTGGTTCGAGTCCACCCTCACTAATGCCTCTTTTTTGTTATTTCAGGACTATACACTTTTAAAGCCGAAACTCCCCCAATCAACTCGTAAAGTGTTGGATTGGAGGAGTAATAAAGCAAATTATGAGGGAATTATTTCTTCAAAGCTTCCAATGCTGCCTCATAATTAGGCTCGCTGGTAACTTCGGGAACCAACTCTGTATAAATTACTTTGCCATCTGTATCAATTGCCACAACGGAACGAGCCAATAGGCCTTTCAACGGGCCATCGACCATCAATACGCCGTATTCTTTTGCAAACTCAGGGTTGCGGAAAGCCGATGCAGCTATCACATTTTCAATGCCTTCGGCAGCACAAAAACGACCTGCAGCAAAAGGCAAGTCCACCGATACAGCCAACACTACTGTGTTATCCAACGATGCTGCTTCTTTGTTAAAGCGACGTACCGATGCGGCACAAACACCTGTATCTACACTTGGAAAAATGTTCAAAAGTACTTTTTTACCTTTCAAATCGGGCAAAGTAACTTCCGACAAATCGCCTTTTACAAACGTAAAGTTGGGAGCCTGTGAACCTACTGCGGGCAACGTTCCTGCTACGGTAACGTTTAATTCATTTTTAAATGTAACTGTTGCCATTTTAATTTTCTTGTTATTCTTCTTATTATTAGCAAATACCACTTGCCCCATTACAGGGACGAACATTATAACCAACAAGAGTGCTACTTTGTTTGCTTGCTCTTTCAATTTCTTAATAACCATACCGTCACACATTGAAATAAAATACTAATACACAACTCTTTACAAAAAGAGAACCCCCGCTACTCCCCTTGTGAAGGAATGGCGAGGATTCTGACAAAACACTATTTTACTAACTATGAAAAGAAGTTCTGCTTATGCTTTTCCTGCACTTCCAAGCACGTTTTCGATTTTGTGCTTGTAAAGTTTCTTCATATTCTCGCGAGCAGGACCCAGATATTTACGTGGGTCAAACTCTGCTGGCTTAGTAGCAAATACTTCGCGAACAGCGGCAGTCAAAGCCAAACGGCTATCCGAGTCGATGTTGATTTTGCACACAGCCGATACAGCAGCCTTACGCAATTGAGTTTCGGGGATACCGATAGCGTCCTTCAACGCACCACCATATTTGTTAATAGTAGCTACTTCTTCTTGAGGAACGGAAGAAGCTCCGTGCAACACAATGGGGAAGCCGGGAAGTTCTTTTTCGATAGCTTCAAGGATGTCGAAACGCAAAGGAGGAGGAATCAGCATACCATTCTCATCGCGAGTACATTGTTCGGGAGTAAATTTGTTAGCACCGTGTGAAGTACCGATAGAGATAGCCAAAGAGTCGCAACCTGTGCGAGTAGCAAAATCTACTACCTCCTCAGGACGAGTGTAAGTGTGATGTTCTGCTACCACTTCGTCTTCTACACCGGCCAATACACCAAGCTCACCTTCTACTGTTACGCCGAATTGATGTGCGTAGTCCACCACTTTTTTGGTCAAAGCTACGTTTTCTTCGTAAGGCAAGTGCGAACCGTCAATCATCACCGATGAGAAACCTGAGTCGATACACTCTTTGCAAGTTTCAAAAGAGTCGCCGTGGTCAAGGTGAAGCACGATTTGAGGATTTTCCCAACCCAAAGATTTTGCGTACTCAACCGCACCTTGCAACATATAACGCAACAAAATAGGGTTAGCGTATTGACGTGCACCTTTAGAGGCTTGTACGATAACAGGAGATTTTGTTTCGGCAGCTGCTTGCACAATTGCTTGCAATTGCTCCATATTGTTTACGTTGAAAGCTGGGATAGCATATCCACCTGCTACAGCCTTAGCGAACATTTCTTTGGTGTTCACAAGTCCTAAGTCTTTGTAATTTACCATTGCTTTTTTATTGTTAAAGTCTAAAATCTTTATTGATTTAATTTTGAGCCACAAAGGTATGATTTTTTTTTCGATAAATACACCTTTGTGCGAGAATAAAATCTATTAGTTTAAACTCTCGGACGCTGTACTATTCTGCGAAAAGATGAATTTTATACTCGAATTCGGTTTTTTTCGTCTAAAGATACTGAATATCTATTGATGATGAAATTGTATAATAACCGACAGAATGTACACGCTCACCCTTGTTTTCCGATGGGTTATCGATACCTCCAATGGCGGGGGCTTTTTCAAATCCCCAAAAACAACAAAACAACAAAATGCAACAGACAAAAAAGAGCCGTCTCAATACTTGAAACGGCTCCTGATTCATTCAGGGTATAAAACTCTCTGGCTGACTTTAATCGGGGCGACCACCACCGCCGCCACCGGGACGACCTCCGGGACCGAAGGGACGGACTTCCATATCCGATTGCTTGGCTCCGCCTTTGAATATCTGAAACTTGTACACGAAGTGTACCATTGCATAGCTTGTCAAGCCGTTATAAAACGAGTCTTGAATGTATTCGCTGGTGGACGTACGCGAAATGTTGTTGCGTTGGTTCAAAATGTCGTACACTTTCAAGCGAATGGTACCGCTTTTGTCTTTGAAGATTGTTTTTGCCAACGAGGCATTCCACAACCATTGATTTTGCTTGTAACCGCTGGAATAACCTGAATTGGTACTGTAATCTACATCCGTATCGAGCGTAAAGTTGAACGGCAAATACACCGTGGAGCTGGCATACATACCATATTGGTAGGTGCTTCTATCGGTTTGCCCTGCCAGTGAGTTATCGATATTCTGATAGCTGATGTTGCCCCGTATATTCATATCGAATACAGACGAACGGAAGTTCAGCCCCAAACTCTCTTGCAAATTGAGCGTGCGTGCCACATTCACATCGCCGTTGATAAAGGCTTTCGAACGGCTATATCCTGCGTATGTCATATTCGACACAGTGAACAGCTTTTTAGTAAGTGGCTGATTTACAATGAAACGCAAATTACCGCTGTAATTGCCATCCACGTTAGTATATTGGGTGATGCGACGTCCCGAAGCATCTACTTGCGATGAGCTTACAATATCGTCCAACGTGTAATTGATACCCCCGAACAGCATAACGGCACTGCCTCGCTCGGTATTGAAGTTTCGCATACGAATATCCATTCTGTGCGAGAACGATGGCTTCAGTTCGGCATTTCCTTTCGTAATGCTTGTTCCGCTGGGAATACCGTCAATCAGTTGCGACGACGATGGTTGCGACGATGTGCCCCGATAATCTATCTGCAAGTTTTGCTGTTTGCCCCACTTGTAGCGGAAACGTGCATTGGGTGCAAAATTCACTACGCTCTGGCTCACCGATTGGTTCTGCGTACCATCGGGGTTGGTGATGGCTACATCCAGTTTCGAGGGTTCAACGCCTACACCCACCGTCAGCTCCACTTTAGAACGCTCCATCTTGAAGTTTAAGCTGGCATTGTGCGTTGCAAAATCGGTAGTGAGGTAACGGGTGTAATCGTTCGCCAA
>JBHBVA010000231.1:0-6371 GCA_041793355.1 Bacteroidota bacterium
CAATGCCGGTTGCGAATACACACCTCCGCCAAGCAATGCCCACAACACAAGCAACAAGGTAACCAACTTTTTCATACCGTATCAGTCTTTCATTTTTTCTCCGGTGCGAACATAGACACTTTTTTTGTTCATTATATCCAACGGACGGAAATCCACAATCTTCTGCAAATGTAGCAGATAGATGTTCTGTATGGCAACATTCTGTCCCAATCCCTCCATTCGTACCGACACCTGAAAACCGGCCTTTTGCAGTTCCTCTTTCCAATCTTGTGCAATATCGTTTACGGCATGTTCGCCTGCTACCAACATAAAAGGTACTAACTCCACCTGTTTACATTTGGTAGCTTTCAGCTCACGCAATACGTCGTCGTAACCTGGAAACCCCTCGATGGTACCTACCGAAACATTCTTCAGCCCCTTGCTTTGCAGCACGTATGCCAACATTGCATATTGTGCCGTAGCCGAATGCGAAGTACCGTGTCCCACCCAGGCATAAGCCTGCTTGGATTTGTTACCAGCCGTGAGAGCCGACACCACCGCATCGTAATCCTCCACATCGTACAACAAGGGCTTGCCCACACGCACTTGTTTGAAAAAAGAACGCATCTGGCGGACATTTTCATAAATCGAAAGCATTTCCACACCATCAATCAGCGTGGTACTTTGTACCAAAATATGGGTATAGCCATCGGCAGCCAACTTTAACAAGGCTTGCTGGGGATTGTCCTTGTGAATACCGAATTTATCTTTCAAACGCTTCATTACAATACGCGAAGTATATGCTTCACGCACCTCTATTTGCGGATACGCCTCCTTTACACGCCGGTTCAACACATCTATGGTGAGCTTACGCGTACTCTCGTGCGTAGTACCGAAATGCACCATCAAAATCGCCACTTTGTCGCCCTTTTCCATCACATCAAAGATGTTTTCGGGCTCGTAATCTTTGGCAACAACCATCACCGAACACAACACGCTCAGCAAGCCGATAAATACTTTTTTCATCTGTTTCCGAATATAATTTTAAGTTGTTTACACATAATTTAGCATTCACTCCGAAATATACATTGCCGAACTGTAGCCCACTACACTACGTCCGTTAAGCGATGGAGCATAGCGGAAATATATAGGCAAACGTTTGCCTATATAATCGCTTTTGCCTCGAAAAAGCGAGCGGATGGCACTCAAATCGGCAGCCAGATAAGCCGTCCCCGTCTGTGAAGTTTTGGTGGTATCTTGTGCCGAAATGGTGAGCTTGGCAGTACCCTGCACTTGCAAACGCACGTCCACCACGATGGAATCGGTATTCACATCAAAGTTGGCAGGCACACTGGGCGTATAATAAAAATAAGGGACGAACGAAAACCCGTCGTAGCTGCTGATATTCAGCTTCAGAAAATAATGGTCGCCAAAGTCGGCATTCGGCGAAAAGAAAGGGATGCTCATACCCGTAACAAAAGCACTATCGGCAACCGCCATAGCAGTACCGGCAGTCAAACCATATTTGTTCAGTGCAGTGTAGCTAACGTTGTGTGCCGTAGCAGTTTTATCTTGCAAGTTGCTTTCCGTTTGAAACGAAAGCATCATCACATCCCCCACCTGCCAGTTTGTTCCCAGCTCGTCCGAGGTGATGTCGTACCCCGCCGAGGTGGTTACCTTCACCTGTGGCGAGGTGGCTGATACATAGCCCCACGCATTGTTGTACGCCTTAAAGTCGTCGCTACCCAAACACGAAACAGCAAACCACAACACCACGCAGGCCATACCCCAAAATTGCAATATTTTCATCCTATTTCACTAATTATTTTGATGCACGCCACAAAGATAGCGAATGCCTGCCATTTACACAGACTACAAACACAGAAAAGTAACAGGGTATCAATCTTGTAAAGAAGTGAATATAAAAATCCGCAGGCGAACATCTGGTAAACAGACTGCCTGCGGACTTTGTGTCATACCTCAAAGGCTCATAGTGGTTACGCCTGAGGGTCGTAAGCCCACTTCAAATATACTGAGCCCCAAGTAAATCCGGCACCAAAAGCCGCCAGAATAATATTGTCGCCCTTTTTGAGCTTTGGTTCCCACTCTGCCAAGCAAGTAGGAATGGTTCCTGCACTTGAGTTACCGTATTTTTGAATGTTTATCATCACCTTGTCGTCCGAAATCCCCATTCTGCGAGCAGCCGCATCAATGATACGCAAGTTTGCCTGATGGGGCACAAACCAGTTCACATCGTCTTTTGTGAGGTTGTTTCGTTCCATAATTTCGGCAGATACGTCGGCCATTTTCGATACGGCGTGCTTAAACACCGCTTGTCCCTCCTGATACACAAAGTGCATCTTTTGGTCCACCGTTTCGTGCGATGCAGGATAAGCCGAGCCTCCCCCCTTCATATTCAAGTGCGGAATACCCACGCCATCGGTATGAAGTATAGCATCCATCACACCAAAATCCTCATCGGTTGGCTCCAAAAGCACGGCCGCTGCCGTGTCGCCAAATAGCGGACAAGTGGTTCTGTCGTCGTAGTTGGTGATGGAGGTCATCTTATCACCACCTATCACAATCACCTTTTTGTACGAGCCCGAACGGATGAAGTTTGAGCCGGTTTCCAATGCAAAGATAAATCCGGAACAAGCTCCTTGCAAGTCGAAACAAAAAGCATTTTTGATTCCCGTTCCTTCGGCTACCAACGCGGCGGTAGAGGGGAACATATAATCAGGTGTAGTGGTAGCAAAGATGATAATATCAATCTCTTCGGGCTTGGTGTTAGTTTTGTGCAACAACTGTTCCACAGCCTTGATACCCATCACGGAGGTACCCTTTCCTTCGCCTTTGAGCACCCGTCGTTCTTTGATACCTACACGCGACATTATCCACTCATCGGATGTGTCCACCATCTTCGATATCTCTTCGTTGGTTAAAACATCTTCGGGTGCCCAACCTGCAACACCTGTAATTGCAGCTTTAATCATAACTGTTACTTAAATTAATGGTTCGATTATTAAGAAAAAAGTCCTAAATTGCTTTAGGACTCTCCCAGTTTAAAATTACTGTTCTGTTTGCTTTACACAGCAGCCTTTTTCTCGATAGCCAATTTACCTCTGTAATAGCCGCATTCGCCACACACGGTGTGATACACGTGCCACGCTCCACAGTTTGGACAAACTGCCAGCGTTGGAGTTACGGCTTTGTCATGAGTTCTTCTCTTGCCTGTTCTCGATTTAGACTGCCTACGTTTAGGATGTGCCATTTTCTTATATTTATTTAGTTATTATTTAATTACAATATCGCACTATTCGTCCGATTCGTCCACCTGCAAGCCCTTCAGAGCCTCCCAACGAGGGTCTATAGCCTGCTCATCCTCTTCTGCCTCATTCACCGACGTGTCTTTATATTTATTCAAAGCAGAAGACATTGCCTTGTTGCACTTGCCTGGTGCGTGCACCCTTTTCAATGGCAAACTCAAAGCAATAAATTCATAAATGAACCACACAACATTAATCTCACCATCCTCTTCGGGGATAATGATGATTTCGTCGTTCTCTTCCGAATACTCTTTCCCGAACTTGACGTATAATTTATTTTCAGTATTTACGTCCATTGCAATATCATCCAGGCAACGGTCGCAAGAAACGCTCACTGTTCCGCTTATTTGAAACAGAAACTCAAAGGCAGCCACACCTTTCCTTACGGTAAGAATAACATCTACCGCACCCTTCTGAATATCTGCCGAGCCATCAAGTTGTTTGAAAAGCTCACTATCCAATTGATATTCATACCTCTGTGGCTCATCCGAAAAGTTTCGAAGAGCGATTTTGTACTGACTATATCTTGCCACGCCTTTTTCTTCGAGTAAAAGATTGGGCAAAGATAGTACTTTTTTCTCAGAGTTAAGTTGCCTTAATACAACTTTTTTTCGAGATAAAACTTTGGGATATACTTATTGTGCTGTTGAAGCAATTGCTTGTTTTGAGTAAAATCGCAAAAAGTCGGCTTCAAAGTTTTGGGTAAATATGTTTTGTTTGAGGTTTGCGGCTATTTCGGACAGCGTCCAAAAACGCCCGTCGCTCAATTCGACAGTATCAATCGTTATTTCATCATCCCAAACAGCACGGTAACAATAGCTTAGCTCTCGCTCTTGGTCTGTTTCGATAATATATTTGTCTATAAAAATCACATCCGATAGGGAGATGCCCAACTCCTCGAAAGCCTCGCGTAACACGGCTGCGTGTGGAGCTTCTCCGTAATCGACATGCCCCGAAGCGGACGAGTCCCAACGATTGGGCTGAATATCTTTATCGGGAGAACGCTTTTGCAAAAACAGCTCTCCCTTGCTGTTGAACAAGTGCAGATGCACCACCGGATGCAATAATTTGCTCCCATCGTGGCACTTTTGGCGAGTAGCTCTGCCTATTGTGTTGCCATCGGCATCTACCAACGGAAAAATTTCAACAGACTTCTGCATCTCCCACTAAACCTACGGGCAAATCCATTTGCAGCAAGCGATTACCCTCGTCGAACACAACTATAAGCTCCTCATTTGCAGGCACTAACAATTCCTCACCATCGGGAGTTTCCACTACAAATAATATGTTGGCAGTATCGTCGTCCACATCCACTATAGTGCCCAATGCACCCAGACGTACATCTTGAAGGGAAAAACCAACAAAAAAATTCCACGAATACTCATCTGCGGGCATATCGCTACTATCAAAAAGCGAACGATGCAAATACACCTCCAGCCCCTCGAAACGCCGTGCTTGTGTTTCGGTTTCCACATCGCAAAAGCGAACCAACCCTGTTTCGGAACGTTTGTAGCGGAACGTTTCTATAAAAAACGGAACAAAAATACCGTCTATCTCGCAAACCAAGAAAGGATATTCGCCCTGCGAAAACACGTCGTTGCCGATAGCAAGTTCAATTTCGCCTTTGATGCCGTGCGTTTTGGTAAAACGGCCGATAAGGAAGATTTCGTCGGCAGTAATCATCGTTTTTTACCTGAATGAGAACGCTTTTGTGGTATGGCACGAGGCATATCTCGCACGTCTATCAAGGTCAGGCCTGTATTGCGGAGGTCTATCTTTCCGTTAGACAAATCGTAGAGGTCGAAAAAGATACGCCCGTCTTCCACCTCTTTATTCCACTGCACATACGATTTTTTCATATGGTTGGCCACCAACATCACCAAATGTTCGCGGGCCTTTCCTTCCGGATAGTCGGCAGCTATGCGAATTATATTTTCCAGCGTTTTGCCATAGTGACGATACCTCATTCGGGCCTCACTGTAAGGCATCTTTGAGGGGCGAGAATACAAGTTTTCTTTCTTGATAATTTCGTACGGATAATCTATATCCAACTGAAAATCAGACATTATAGCCAAATGGTCCCACAAAATATGCTTAAAGTCGTTCACATCACGCAGGTGGGGAAACATATTTCCCATCACTGTGATGATGGCATCGGCACACCGACGACGCTCCGTGCGGTCTTCAATGGTAAGACAATAGTCCACCATATTCTGAATGTTGCGTCCGTATTCGGGCAGGGCCAATTTTTTAAGTTGAGTATTATACTCTAAAGTATTATATCTGAACATAGTAACAATCTTTTTATATTGCTTTGGTATCCCGATATGCAGAGTATTTTTCTTTACACGGGAAATAAATGGGCAACAAAGATAGCAAAAAAATGGAAAAATGCACTTACGCACTCGGTAAAACTCCGAATAATAAGGCCTTTCGGCCGAAAAATAATTCGTAACAAATAAAAAATCGGATAACGCCTTCGAGCATCACATTTCATACTAATTATCAGCATCTTGACAGACATTTTGTTTCATTGTGTTTGTTTACGGAAACATCCTTGCATTTACAAAATAAATCTTACCTTTGCCCTTGTGTAAAACTTTAATGCAGAAGATATTATTATGACAAGCTCCAAACATATTATCGCAGCTATTTCTACGGCTCCCGGCGTGGGCGGTGTGGCTATCGTCCGTCTTTCCGGCGAAGGCTCTATTAAGCTGGTAGATAAGCTTTTCCGTTCCCCATCGGAACGAAAACTATCCGAACGACAAGCCAATACCATTCACTTTGGTACGCTCACAGATGGAGACGAGGTTGTGGATGAGGTTCTGGTGAGCGTGTTCAAGGCTCCACACTCGTTCACGGGCGAAGATGTGGTGGAAATATCTTGCCACGGCTCCGTTTATATCCAGCAACGGATATTGCAACTGCTTTTGCAGGCGGGAGCAACGCTGGCACAAGCCGGAGAGTTTACACAGCGGGCATTTCTCAACGGGAAAATGGACCTAAGTCAGGCTGAAGCCGTTGCCGACCTCATTGCGAGCAATTCTGCGGCTGCCCATCGGA
>JBHBVA010000232.1:0-5544 GCA_041793355.1 Bacteroidota bacterium
GGCCGCACGCGACACTCCACACTCTTCTGCCACATCTTTGAAAGGTGTGCGAGCGTTTTGCGTGATGATTTCAAGAATTTTTTTGTCGAGGTTGTCTATCCTCTCTAACACAGTTTTCATACGATGGAATGTATTTTTGTGTCAAATGTACAGTTTTTTTCGGTAACTACAAGGTGTTGGATGTGTGAAAATATTATTTTAATCTTAAAAAAACAGAGAATATCTTTATTTGAGTCTTGTTTTGCAAGGAATTAGGTTAAAATGATGTGCTTTTTGAAGCGTTCGGTTGCAGCATCTTGTGGCGTGTCTTGTTTGCTTTTGTTTTGTGGGAGGGTTTGTTGCTATTTTGTGTCGGCACAAAAGCATAACAAGTGTGCAGTTTTAGAGCCGAAAATTTTCATTTATGGACAAATCTACCTATTTTTGACACAGATTTTTACATACATAACGCCAAATACAGAGATATGAACAATACGTTTCTTGGAATTATTGAAGGTAGCATTCAAGCCAATTGGAACAGAAATGCACTTACCGACCTTGAGGGAAAGACCTATAAATACAGCGACTTTGCCGCCAAAATAAAAGAATTGCACCTGATGTTTGAAGCAATGGGTGTGCAAAAAGGCGACCGCATTGCCATCTGCGGTAAAAATTCATCGCATTGGGCCATCGCATTTTTCGCAACCGTTTCGTATGGAGCGGTGGTGGTATCTGTGCTTCACGATTTCCACAGCGAAAGCATCGTGGACATTGCCAACCACTCGGAGGCCGTAGGTTTTATGATGGAAAAATCCATCGCCGAACGTGTGCCACATCAGCAGTTCCAAACGGTGAAAAACATTCTGTTACTTGACAATTTTTCACCCTATCTTACAGAAAACGAAGACACTGCATCTGTCTTAAAAAATATTACGCAGGCATTTGCTCAAAAGTATCCGCAAGGCGTAAGCAAAGATGCTTTGCACTTTCATACCGAAGAAAGCGAAGAGCTGGCTATGCTCAACTACACGTCAGGGACCACCAGCAACCCCAAAGGGGTGATGCTGCCTTATCGCACTTTGTGGTCGAACACGCAATTTGCAGTGGACCATCTGGATTTTGTGGAGGCAGGGGAAGGATTGTTGGCTATGTTGCCAATGGCTCATATGTATGGTTTGGCTTTTGAAATATTTTTGGGCATAGCCAAAGGTTGCCACATTCACTTCCTATCCAAAGCCCCATCTCCGGCGGTGCTACTGTCTGCTTTTCAGACAGTGAAACCCAAGTTGGTAATTTCGGTTCCGCTTATCATCGAAAAAATTGTGAACAGCAAAGTGTTGCCCGAACTGGAAAAGCAACCGGCCAAAACGCTTTTGAAAGTGCCTGTGTTACGCAACCTTGTGTATCGCAAAGTGAATAAAGCCTTGTGCAACGTATTTGGCGGCAATTTGAAGCAGGTAATTATCGGCGGAGCGGCTCTCAATAAAGATGTAGGCGACTTCCTCACTCGTGTAGGCTTTCCCTATACCGTAGGCTACGGAATGACCGAGTGTGCACCACTTATATCGTATGTACCTTGGCAGGTGTACCGTCCCGGATGTTGCGGACGCATAATCGAACGGATGCAGATAAAATTGGATACTCCTGATACCGAAACCGGTGTAGGCGAAATATTGGTGAAAGGGGTAAACGTGATGCAGGGCTACTACAAAAACGCCGAGGCTACACAGGCTGTATTCACTGAAGATGGATGGCTCAGAACCGGCGACTTGGCAAGCATTGATGCCGATGGGTTCATCTTCATAAAGGGGCGAAACAAATCGATGATTTTGGGTGCAAGTGGACAAAATATCTATCCGGAGGAAATAGAAGAAAAATTCAACAGCCACAAATATGTGCTGGAAAGCATCGTAGTGGAACGCAACGGAAAATTGGTAGCACTAATTGTTCCCGACGGAGAGGCATTGCAACGCGATGGCATAGAAGCCTCCACCGCCACATTCGACGAGGTGTTGAAAGCTGCCAACGGGAGACTTCCGGGCTATTGCAAAGTATCGGCATACGAGTTACGAAGCGAGGAGTTTGAAAAAACTCCTAAGAAAAGCATTCGTAGATTTATGTATAAATAAATGAAAACCAAATACATACTTAGAGTATTAGCCCTGTGCTTACTTGGCATAGGGCTTTCGGCTTGTTTCGGCGAAGAGCAGTACGAAAACTCCCGACGGGGGAATTTCGAGGCTTTGTGGAAAATTATTGACGAAAATTATTGCTTTTTCGAATACAAACAAGTTAATTGGGACTCCGTGCGAACGGTGTATAGCTCACGTATCAGCGAGCAAATGAGCAACGAGGCACTCTTTTCCGTGCTGGGCGAAATGTTGGGCGAACTCAAAGACGGACACGTCAATCTGTCTGCTGCACACGATTTGGCTCGCAATTGGAGTTGGAAAGAGGAACACCCCGACAACTTTAACGAAAAAATACAGCGGAAATATCTGGGCACCGACTATTTAATATCGGGCGGATTCAAATATAAAATACTGGAAGACAATATTGGCTATGTTTACTATGGCGACTTTTCGGTGAACTTTGGTGAGAGCAACCTCGACCAAATACTTTCTCGCTTAAGCATCTGCAAAGGTATCATCATTGACGTGCGAAACAACGGAGGCGGTTATCTGACCAATGCCAACCGACTGGCGGCACGCTTTATGCCACAAAAAACGCTGGTGGGCTACATTCGCCACAAAACAGGCAAGGGGCATAACGACTTTTCGTCGCCGCGACCTGTTTACGTGAAACCATCGCAACGGATAAATTATCTGGCAAAGCCCGTAGCAGTGCTTACCAACCGCAGTTGCTACAGCTCTACCAACGATTTTGTAAACTCTATGCGATATGCTCCCACTGTATTCACGGTAGGCGACACCACCGGCGGAGGTAGTGGTCTGCCTTTCTCATCCGAGTTACCCAACGGTTGGTCGGTACGTTACTCGGCATCGCCTTTAACTAATGCCGACGATGAGCAAATAGAATTTGGAATAGCACCTGATTATAAAGTGGATATGTCTGCCAAAGATGAATTGAATGGACTGGACACGATTATTGAAACTGCCCGACGGCTTATCACATCGGGAGAATAGAAACGGTTACTTTTTTCTGCCGAAATCAGCAGGAATTTCGCCCCAATCGTCCGTTTCCCATTTCAGCAGTTTAAACGGTACTCCGTTGGTTTGCAA
The DNA here is from genome assembly GCA_041793355.1 of Bacteroidota bacterium. Lineage (GTDB taxonomy): Bacteria > Bacteroidota > Bacteroidia > Bacteroidales > Dysgonomonadaceae > UBA1309. The sequence goes on from JBHBVA010000232.1 coordinate 3,222, forward strand.
CCATCGTTCGGCACGCTCTACCAAGTGAAAAATCGGAGCGTTACGTTCGGTTTGCTCAAGTTTGGTTTTTGCCTTTTTGGCACGCACCCACGCCAAACCCGTTATGCTGTCGGAGTAGATGGGCATCTGCAAATTGTGTTGTTTCAAATACCCCATTCCGTGTACCAAAGCCAAAAATTCACCAATGTTGTTGGTGCCCTCTTCAAACGGTCCTTGCCTAAACAACTCTTGCCCCGTGCGTACGTACACACCTCTGTATTCCATCAGACCGGGATTTCCGCTGCAAGCAGCATCTACAGCAATGCTCTCTTGTATAATGCTTTCTTTGGCGATAGCAGGTGCTGGCTTAACGACCGATTTGGCTTGTTGCCCGATGTATTTCCAAGGTTGGTCGTTGTACGCTTCTTCGGCTTGTTGGCGTGTGGCAAACGATTTGTACAACGCACCTTCGAAATTGGCTGTTTGCTTGCGGCAATCGTCCCAATTATCGTACACACCGGGTTCCACCCCCTTCCACACCACGTAAAAGTTACTTTTTCGCCTTGCCATACATCGTGGTTACTTGGCAAAGCCTCCGAACATCTTTCGCAAGCGGAGGCGAATCACTCCCGTAAGGGCCTCTCCAAAAATCCCCGAATTCATCTTAGATACACCTAACACTCTGTTTATGAATATAATGGAGATTTCCTTTAGGCGGAAGCCAAGACAATAAGCTGTGTACTTCATTTCTATCTGGAAGGCATATCCTTTGAAGCGTATATTGTCTAACTTTATAGTTTCCAGTACTTTACGACGATAACCTACAAAGCCCGCCGTAGTGTCGTGTATCTTCATTCCTGTTATCAACTTCACGTAGATAGAGGCAAAATACGACATCAACACTCGCCCCATAGGCCAATTCACAACATTTACTCCCGTAACGTAACGTGAGCCAATCACCACATCAGCTTCATTTTCAAGCGTTTCGCGTAAGCAGAGCAGGTCGTTGGGATTGTGAGAAAAATCTGCATCCATCTCAAATACGTATTCGTAATGGCGAGCCAAAGCCCACTTAAATCCGGCGATGTACGCCGTACCCAAACCAAGTTTTCCTTGTCGCTCCACCAAAAACAAACGTTGCGGAAATTCCTGCATTAGTGCTTTAACGATGTTTGCCGTACCATCGGGCGAACCATCATCTATAACCAATATGTCGAAAGGCTTGCTCAATGCCACTACGGCACGGATGATGTTTTCGATATTTTCCTTCTCGTTGTACGTTGGGATGATTACAATTGAATCTGTCATAGCTATCCGAACTAAAAAACGCCTCAAAAATAGCGTTTTTAATTGACCCGACCTTGTTTCACAGCACAAAAACTTCTTACCTTTGCGTAAGAGGAGGAACGGAAATCTATCCGAAGTCAAAAAAAATATAAAAGCTAAACGTAGCAGAAAAAGATATATATCACATTATGAAGTTGTTACTATTGAGCAATTCCACCAATGCCGGTGAAGCATACTTGCATTACCCCAAACACAATATCCGGGCCTTTTTGGGTGATAAACCGCTGGAAGTGTTGTTTATTCCGTACGCCGCAGTACGCTTTTCGTACGATGAATACGAACAAAAAGTTGCCGAACGTTTTTCCGAACTGGGCTACACGATAAAGAGTATTCACCGCTTTGCCAGCCCCTTGCAAGCTGTGCAGCAGGCACAAGCTATCGTGATAGGGGGAGGCAATACGTGGAAGCTGGTGCGGATGCTGCACGACAACGACCTTATTGAAGCCATCCGCCAAAAGGTGGAAGCCGGGACTCCCTATGTGGGGTGGAGTGCAGGCTCTAACGTGGCTTGCCCCACCCTCCGCACAACAAACGATATGCCTATCGTAAATCCCAAAACGTTCGACACTATGAATTTGGTACCTTTCCAAATCAATCCGCACTATCTGGACGTGCATCCCGAAGGTTTTGGTGGCGAAACTCGCGAAATGCGTATTTTGGAATTTCTCGAAGAAAATCGTGATGTGTACGTAGTAGGTTTGCGAGAAGGGACAATGCTGTGGGTGCAAGATGGCAAGGTAAAACTTATAGGCAATCGCACGGCACGCATCTTCAAGTTTGGGGCAGACGCTGTAGAACTTTCGTCCGATAAAGACTTCAGCTTTTTGATGTAATGAAAAAAATAGGCTTACTCTCGGACACGCACGGATTGTGGGACGAGCGGTTTGAATCCTATTTTTCCCACTGCGATGAGGTTTGGCACGCCGGTGATATTGGTTCGTTGCAACTTGCCGAGAGATTCGAACGCTTCAAACCTTTTCGGGCGGTATATGGCAAC
>JBHBVA010000233.1:0-2542 GCA_041793355.1 Bacteroidota bacterium
GTCTAACCCGATGGTTTGCACATACTGCAAAGCGGTAGCCAGTGCCGTAGAACCCACATAGTCCGGTGTACCGGCCTCAAACTTAAAAGGCAGTTCGTTGAAAGTGGTTTTGTCGAACGATACGGTGGCAATCATTTCGCCGCCACCTTGATACGGAGGCAGTTGCTCCAGCCATTTCTCTTTGCCGTACAACACACCGATACCGGTGGGAGCATATATTTTGTGTCCTGAAAACACTAAAAAGTCGCAGTCCAAAGCCTGTACATCTATCGGCACGTGCTGCACCGATTGAGCCGCATCCACCAATACCGGCACCCCGTTGCTATGAGCAATGTCTATCATTTGAGATATAGGATTGACCGTTCCCAACACGTTGGAAATGTGCATTACCGAAACCAATTTGGTCCGCTCCGAAAATAGAGCCTCGTAGTCCTCCATCAGCAGTTCGCCCTGCTCGTTCATCGGTATTACTCGTAGCCGCAAACCCAACGCTTCGGCTTGCAGTTGCCAAGGCACGATATTGGAGTGGTGCTCCATCGTGGAGATAATAATTTCGTCGCCCTCCCGACAAAATTGACGACAAAAGCAAGAAGCCACCAAGTTGATAGCCTCCGTAGTACCTCGCGTAAAGATGACCTCCTTTTCGCTCCTTGCATTGATAAACTCTTGCACCACCCGACGGGAGTTTTCGTGTTCGTCCGTTGCTTTTTGACTCAAATAATGCACCCCCCGATGAATGTTTGCATTGGTGTGATAGTACATTTCCTGAATTTTATTTACCACACACGTAGGTTTTTGAGTGGTAGCTCCGTTGTCTAAGTACACCAGAGGCTTGCCATACACTTGGGTTTGCAGGATGGGGAAGTCTTTTCGTATTTGATTGATATCGAACATCATATTTTCTGAAAAAAACAGCAGAGAAACGTTTTTGCAAAACGCATCTCTGCCCGGTTTTATTTTGTTATTATCGGCATATCATATTTATCGGCAGGAAGAACATCCCCCTCCGCAACGCACCTGTTCACCTTGAAAACGGCGGTCGATAAGGTTGATTAGCCGCTCTTTGAGCGAATCCAAACGGATATGTTCCAATACATCCACAGCAAAGGCCTGCATCAGCATCTGACGGGCTTGCGGTTCGGAAATACCTCTGGCACGCATATAAAAGAGAGCGTTTTCGTCCAACTGCCCCGTAGTAAGTCCGTGTGAACACTTCACATCGTCGGCATAAATTTCGAGCTGTGGCTTGGAGTACATCCGAGCCGTTGGCGACGTAATAAGGTTTCGATTGGTTTGATACGCCATCGTTTTCTGTGCATCTTGTTCCACCAAAATACGTCCGCAGAATGCACCCACAGCGTGGTCTTGCAACACGTATTTGAATAGCTGCGTACTCTGGCAATGAGGAACAGCGTGGTCAAGAAAAGCGTGATTGTCCACGTGTTGCTCTTTGTCCGCCACCACAATACCGCAAACGGTAGCTTCTGCATTTTCACCCGCCAACTTCACCCGATAATTGTTGCGTGTGGTACCGCACTGCAAAGTAACGTTGTTGGACAACACATTAGAAGACGCCTCCTGTTGCACAAATGTATTGGCAAGGCGGATAACGTTTTCTCCCGTTTCTTCCAGTTCGTAAAAATCCACCGTTGCATTTTCTCCGGCATAAATTTCCGTAACCTGCGTTACCAAAAATTTTGCACCCGACGCTGCGTGGTCGCACACAAGCACCTTCACCTGAGATGAGGCTTCTGCCACAATGAGCAAACGGCGATTAGCCAAACTATCCACCTTGCTTTGCAACAGATTGATGAGCTGGATGGGCTGCTCCACCACCACATTTTGGGGTACGTACACCATCAGACCATCTTGTGCAAACATCGTGTTGAAAGCCACAATACCGTTGTTTTTCACATCGGCAATGCGTCCGTAATGTTTACGGGCAACATCAGGATAAGTTTGAGCAAACTCGCGAATGCTACCTACAAACACACCCTTTGGCAAATGGTTTTCGGGCAAATTGCGACCGTAAAACAAGTCGTTCACCATAAAAAACAGTGCCGACGACAGCTCCGGAACATTACAAATGTGTGCCGCATAGGGGTCAAAGCCCTTGCCCAATTGTTGAAGATTCAACCCGTATTCTGCCTCAAAGAATTTGGCTACGTTTGTGTGCAGGTAATCCTCGTGTCCTTTCACCGGCAGTCCGCTCTGCTCCAATGCTTCCGCCGCTTCAAGGCGACAAGCATTCATCACCTCGCACGAATGTTCGTCGATAGTGCTTCGGAACTGCTTGAAAAGGTCAATATATTGTTTCTCTACCATTGTATTTCTGTTCGTTAATCGAAATCCTTAATCAACCAGTCGTAGCCACGCTCCTCCAGCTCCAAAGCCAATTCAGGGCCTGCACTTTTGATGATTCGTCCTTTGTACAATACGTGTACGAAATCGGGCTTGATGTAATCCAACAAACGTTGGTAGTGTGTAATCACCACTGTTGCATTATCTGCACTGCGTAGTTTCTGAACTCCCGATGCCACTA
>JBHBVA010000234.1:0-3014 GCA_041793355.1 Bacteroidota bacterium
CGTATTGCTCAAGAATCTGGTAGGGCTGTTCCAACCCGACTCCGGTTCGATTTTGTATAGCGGACGCGACATCACAACGATGAAAGCAAACGATAAAAAACTACTCCGTCAGGAGATTGGAATGCTGTTTCAAGGGTCGGCTTTGTTCGACTCGATGACTGTTTTTCAAAACGTTATGTTCCCCCTGGAGATGTTTTCGGATATGAGCTATGCCGAAATGAAAGAGCGTGCCGAATTTTGCTTGGAACGTGTGCAACTGCAAGACGCCGGCAGGCGATTTCCCTCCGAAATCAGTGGAGGGATGATGAAACGGGCAGCTATTGCTCGTGCCATCTCGATGCAACCCAAATATTTGTTTTGCGATGAACCCAATTCGGGATTAGACCCCCAAACATCCATCGTAATAGACAATTTGATACACGACATCACAGCCGAATACGGCATCACCACCGTTATCAACACACACGATATGAACTCGGTGATGAATATTGGCGACAAAATTATATTCATCTACGAAGGTCAAAAAGCGTGGGAAGGTACCAGTAACGATTTACTCACCGCCGAAAACAAGGAATTGAACGACTTTATATTTGCTTCCGACCTGTTCAAAAAGGTGAAGAAAGCACAAGGTTTGGGACTAATGGAGTAAACGCTTTTTGAGACAATTGCATAATAGTAAGTTGCACTTGTCATTTTATAGCCCGTCAGGGCGGTCTCTTTTTGCGGGTATCTATTTCGTTTCTTATCAAGAAAAAAGGTTGCCTCGTACAATGAAGCAACCTTTCGTTTTTGCACCGTGTGTGTACAATCACATTCGGTTTTAGTCAAACATCTGACGGAAATGGCGGAATACTCGTTCCTTAATAGATTTGTTGGGTGTGAAATTCGGTGAATTTTCCAATCCGTTGATAGTATTTCGCTCGGTATCGCTTAATTTTTCGGGGACGTACACACTTACATTAATCAGCAAATCGCCCGTTCCGTAATCATTCACAGAGGGCAATCCCTTGTTTCGCAGGCGGAGCACCTTGCCGGGTTGTGTACCTGCCTCTATTTTTACTTTAGCGTATCCGTCAATAGTAGGAATATCCACCGTAGCCCCTGTTGCCGCTTGCGGAAACGATAGTAACAAGTTGTAAACCAAATCGTTCTCGTCCCTCAACAGTTCGGGATGAGGTTCTTCCTCCACCAAAATAAGCAAATCGCCATTTATACCGCCTCGATGGGGTGCATTCCCCTTACCACTCATCGAAAGTTGCATTCCCTCCATCACACCGGCAGGAATTTTGAGGGTAATCACCTCATCTTCACGTACTATACCCTCGCCGTGGCAATGCGAACACTTCGTGATGATACTCTTGCCGTCGCCACCACACGTGGGACAGGTAGTTTGCGTTTGCATCTGTCCCAGCATTGTATTCATCACACGGGTAACACTACCCGAACCGTTGCAAGTACCGCAAGTGGTGTATGCTGTTCCGTTTTCGGCCCCGGTACCGCTACAATGCGAACAAGCCACATATTTATTTACCTTTATCTTTTTCTCTACCCCCTTGGCTACATCTTTCAGGGTCAGCTTCACTTTCACTCGCAAATCAGAGCCTCTACGCATGCGATGACCTCCTCTGCCACTGCCGGCTCCGCCAAAACCTCCGAATCCGCTAAACGCACCGCCAAAAATATCGCCAAATTGAGAGAAAATATCTTCCATCGAGAAACCACCGGCTCCACCAAAACCACCAGCTGCACTATGCCCAAACTGGTCGTAACGCTGACGTTTTGCCTCGTCGCTCAGCACCTCGTAAGCTTCGGCTGCCTCTTTGAATTTTTCCTCTGCCTCCTTATCTCCGGGATTTTTATCGGGGTGAAATTCAATAGCTTTTTTGCGATAAGCCTTCTTTATCTCATCGGCAGTGGCACTTCGGCTCACGCCCAACACTTCGTAGTAATCTCTTTTTTCTGCCATACGAAAATTCGCCTTCTAAATTACTGACCTACAACTACTTTCGGAAATCGCATCACCTTTCCATCCAGCGTATAACCTTTTTCTACCGTGTCGATGATGATATTTTTCATCTCTTCGGATGGTGCCGGTATCATTGTGATGGCTTCGTGCTGCTCGGCATCAAAGGGTTGCCCGTTCGTTTCCATCGGCTGCACACCATTTTTGTTCAAAAAGGACAAAAACTTATTATAAATCAAATCAATACCTTCTTTTATAGCCTCTGCGTCGGACGACGATTGCAGATTTTGCAAGGCACGTTCAAAATCATCCACCACAGGCAGTATTCCACCCAGCACACGCTCAGAGCCCGAACGTAATAATTCTGCTTTTTCTTTCAATGTCCGCTTACGGAAATTGTCAAATTCAGCGTGCAAACGCAAATAAGTGTCGTTTAGTTCGTTGTACTTTTGTTCCCAATCCACAGCTTCGGGCGTTGCCTCCGCCGACAATTTGTCAGCCTCTTGTCCTTCCACTTCTGCCGAAAGGTCTGTTTCGGCGGTACACGATTGCTCTACAGCTTCTTTTTCGCTCATTTCGTTGTTTATGTCTGTCATAATATTTCTACTTATCTATCTAAAAAACAATACCTTAACCACCACTGCAATTATCCTAAATACTTAAAAAAGAATTAATGGTCGATACTCCACTGCAAAATGTTTGCCAAAGTTGCTCATTCACCTTTTCAAGAAGTGAAGTCATAAACATCCTGCTGCGTTATAGCTAATCCCCAATAGAGACCGCCCTCACGGGCTACAAAATGACATGTGCAACTTACTATTATGCAATAGTCTCAAATAATCTGTCATTATATTCTTCAAATAGTTCGCAGAGTGACTACCTGTAAGCATCATCTGATTTTCTTGACTTGTACCCATTTGTATTCAATCTGGTTTAAGTCAGGAGTATAGATACTCCACCGTCTAAAAACGTTAAAATACTGTTAAACATCAGGTCAAATTTGGCCCGACGTTTTTTTTTTTTGCTTTGCACGCCGTTTCTAAAAAAGCTC
>JBHBVA010000235.1:0-5859 GCA_041793355.1 Bacteroidota bacterium
CAACCCCACTTTGTTGTCGCCCATATCGCCCTCTATTTCAGACTTTGGGGTGAGAGCCGCCACCGAGTCGATAACGATAATATCAATAGCCGACGAGCGGATAAGCTGTTCGGCAATTTCTAAGGCCTGCTCTCCGTTGTCGGGTTGCGAAATCCACAAGTTGTCGATATCTACGCCCAATTTGGCTGCGTAAAAGCGGTCGAATGCGTGTTCGGCATCAATAAAAGCGGCAACGCCCCCCGCTTTTTGTACCTCAGCAATAGCGTGAATGGCAAGCGTGGTTTTACCGGACGATTCGGGACCGAAAATTTCGATAACACGTCCGCGAGGATAACCCCCCACCCCCAGTGCGGCATTCAATCCGATGGAGCCGGTAGGAATCACGCCTATCTCTTCTACCACTGTTTCGCCCATCTTCATAATGGAACCTTTACCGAAACTTTTCTCAATTTTTTCGGTAGCCGCCAACAGGGCCTTCATTTTGTCGCTCAGCCCCGAAAGGTCTTTTTCGTCTTTTTTGCCTTTGGTTACTTTAGGCTTCTTTTCCGTTTTTGCAGATTCGTCATTACCATCCGCATATTCTTCGAATTCGTCGATTGGTATCATTTTATTCTATTTATTTTCAATGTAATATATTCAAAATTTGTTCGGCATGTTCTTTGGTTTTTACACTTTTGGGAGCAATAATTTCGGTGATGACCCCCTCTTCATTTACCACGAAAGTGGTGCGAAAGATACCCATATATTTACGCCCCGCCAATGTTTTTTCGCCCCATACGCCGAACGTTTCCACCAAAGTTTTTTCCGTGTCGGCAATCAGAGGGAAAGGCAATGCGTGCTTTTCGATAAACTTCTGATGCGATTTTTGGCTATCCACACTCACTCCCAGCACTTTGTATCCCTGCGAAAGCAAACGTTCGTAGTTATCCCGTAAATTGCAAGCCTGTGCCGTGCATCCGGGAGTGCTGTCTTTGGGGTAAAAATAGATAACCAGCTTATTTCCGGAAAATTGAGAGGCTTTCACCTCTTCTCCGTTTTGGTTTAAGCCCAACTGTTCGGGTATTTTATCTCCTATACTCAGTGCCATAATGCTTCTCCTGAAAAATCTTCCAAAGATACGACTTTCGTTGCTAAGTAGGAAGATTATTGGTACTCAAAAAAACAAATATCCGTATTTTCTTTGCCTCAAGCCACTTGCCGGACGGGATATAAGATGCTCACACAATCGGCCAAGACATTTATTACCAAATGATTACATATCCATTAAGAAGTAAATTCGTTAAATAAAGGTTGATGCCCAATCTTTCAAGAGCCGACGTTGGGCAATCACCTTTTGAATGTGTGCTCAATCTGACAGTGAAGTTGAAATAAGCAAGTTTTTCAGAAAAAGGAATGCCCGATGGAAATATTTACGGCATAATATTTGGCAAAGCGTAAAAAACAAGCTACTTTTGTCGCAAAATATCAGAGAAGTAAAATATGTACGGTGTAAACAAATTTTGGTGGTGGCACGGCTCGACATTTAATATGGTGAGTTGCATTGCTTCTGTCTGAACGTTTACAGTGTAGTTGCTAAAACAAAATACGGAGGTCTGCCTACTTACAAAGGCAGGCCTTTTTTTATAAATGCGTAAACAAAAAGTTGAAATTAGGGGGAATATGAAATCGTATCACATCAACAAAGATGGCTATTACGGCGAATTTGGAGGGGCATACATCCCCGAAATTTTGCACCGCTGTGTGGACGAGCTAACACAAAACTATGTGCAAGTAATAGAGAGCGAGGACTTTAAGGAGCAATACCACAGCTTGCTGAACGATTATGTGGGTCGTCCGTCGCCATTGTATTTATCGCCCCGCCTGAGCGAAAAATACGGTTGCAACATCTACCTGAAGCGAGAGGACTTGAACCACACGGGAGCACACAAAATAAACAACGCCATAGGGCAAGTGCTCTTGGCTAAACAGATGGGCAAAACACGTATAATAGCCGAAACAGGGGCCGGACAACACGGTGTAGCCACTGCCACGGTGTGTGCTCACTTCGGGTTGCCCTGCCGCATTTATATGGGGGCAACGGATGTGGAGCGACAGCGGGTAAACGTGGAGCGAATGCGGATGCTTGGGGCAGAGGTGTATCCTGTGCAAAGTGGCAACAAAACGCTGAAAGACGCTGTAAATGAAGCTATACGCGATTGGTGTTCGCACCCTGAAGATACTTTTTATATCATTGGTTCCACTGTAGGGCCTCACCCTTATCCTGATATGGTAGCCCGTTTGCAGAGTGTGATAAGTGCCGAGATAAAAGACCAGTTAAGGGCGAAAACGGGTCGCGACTATCCGGATTATCTGATTGCTTGCGTGGGTGGAGGCTCTAATGCTGCGGGGAGTTTTTACCACTATGTGGATGACGAACGTGTAAGGCTCATCTTGGCTGAGGCAGGGGGGCTGGGAGCAGACACAGCTCATACGGCGGCCACAATGGTAAGCGGGCGTGTAGGCATACTGCACGGCTCCAAACAATTGGTGTTGCAGGACGAGGATGGCCAGATAACCGAGCCTTATTCTATATCCGCAGGATTGGATTATCCGGGCATTGGCCCTTTGCACGCCCATCTGGCCACATCGGGCAGGGCAAAAGTGTTTGCCATCAACGACGACGAGGCGGTGAAAGCGGCCTTTGAGCTAACCCGATTGGAAGGCATTATCCCCGCCCTCGAATCTTCGCACGCTTTGGCTGTGCTCGATAAATTGAGCTTCGAGCCACAGGATGTGGTAGTGCTGACACTTAGCGGACGCGGCGACAAAGACTTGGAAACGTATTTGAATCGGAATGTTTAAATGAAAAAAAATATGTATAAATACACAACGGCGTGCAGCCGTATGATGGGCGATTTGTGTACACCGGTAAGTACTTATATGCAGGTGCGAGACCGCTATCCACAAAGTTTTCTGATGGAAAGTTCAGATTATAAGGGGGAGGAAAACAGCCGTTCTTTCATCGGGTTTTCCCCATTGGCAACAGTGTCCGTAGGGCACGGCAAGGCCACCTATAAATGGCCCGACGGAAGTGTGGAAACGGAGGAAATAACTCCCGAAAACGACGTGGCTACCGTGCTCAATCGTTTCCGAACAGCCTTTACTGTATCGGGGGAGGGAAGCGAGCATTTCGGACTTTATGGCTACACTACGTTCAATGCCGTGAAATACTTCGAACCGGTGGATGTGAAAGATTCGGTTGCTGCTCGCAACGATGCCCCCGACATCCTCTACACGATGTTTAAATATCTTATCGTATTTGAACATTATAATGACTCTGTTTGTGTTTTGGAATTGCTCAACGACGGGGAACAGAGTAAAATGGATAGTCTGCAACAGTTGCTCAATGGCAGGCAGATACGCCAATACGCTTTTGTGCCTGTGGGTGATGTAGTCAGCACCCTTACGGACGACGAACATCGCGAAAATATCCGTCGTTGCATTGGGCATTGTATGCGAGGTGATGTGTTTCAGATAGTTATCAGTCGCCGTTTCATTCAGAAGTACGAGGGCGACGACTTCAACCTGTACAGGGCTCTTCGCAGCATCAATCCGTCTCCGTACCTTTTCTACTTCGATTTCGGAGGTTTTCGTATTTTCGGCTCATCGCCCGAAACACATTACTACGCCAAAAAGGGATATGCCTTTATCGACCCCATTGCAGGCACCACCAAGCGAACGGGAGATGAGGCTGCAGATACAGCCAATGCAGAGGCATTACGCCTCGACCCCAAAGAGAATGCAGAGCATACGATGCTGGTAGATTTGGCCCGCAACGACCTCAGTCGCAATAGTCATAACGTGCAGGTAGAGAGGTACAAAGAGTTGCACTACTACAGCCACGTTATCCACTTGGTGAGCCGTGTTAGTGGTACGCTGAATGCCGATGCCGACCCCATACGTGCCTTTATTGACACTTTTCCTGCAGGCACACTGTCGGGGGCACCCAAAGTGCGTGCAATGCAGCTCATCAGTGCTTACGAACCCCACAACAGAGGAGCTTATGGTGGTTGCATCGGTTTTATCGCACTAAATGGCGATATGCAACAGGCCATTGTTATCCGCACCTTTATCAGCCGAAACGGCGAACTCTGGTTTCAGGCAGGAGGCGGAATTGTTTCAAAAAGCAATGTGGAGGCGGAATTGCAAGAAGTAAACAACAAGCTGGGGGCACTACGCCGAGCTATTGATATGGCAAAAAACATTAAATGAAATTGATAATAACAATACACGATGAAAACCATTATAATAGACAATTACGACTCTTTCACTTACAACCTTTCGCACCTTATAAAAGAGATTGGTAGCGATGTGGACGTGGTGCGTAACGATTGTTTTGAACTGGCGGATTTGGAGCCTTACCACCGCATTGTGCTTTCGCCCGGTCCCGGCATTCCTGATGAAGCCGGATTATTAAAAGCTGTTATTGAGGCTTATGCCGGTCGCACACCCATCTTGGGTGTTTGCTTGGGGCATCAGGCCATAGGCGAAGTGTTTGGCGGCCGGCTGGAGAATCTCAGTGAAGTGTTTCACGGTGTGCAAACGGTAGTAGAGCAACAAAACAACGATTTGTTGTTTCGGCATCTCGATACTCAATTCCCGGTGGGGCGTTATCACTCGTGGGTGGTTAGCACTGAGGGATTTCCCGCTTGCTTGGAGGTTACAGCCACAAGTAGCGAGGGACAAATTATGGCCCTCCGGCACAAAACATACGACGTGCGTGGCATCCAGTTTCATCCCGAATCTATCCTAACTCCTGATGGCAAACAAATGTTGAGCAATTTTCTTTTTCGTGAGTCGGAATAATATAAGCGATTTAAAATGAATATAAAAGACCTATTGCGTAGATTGGTGGCACAGGAGGAACTGACACACAACGAAACCTACGAGGCAATGCTTGCCATTGCACGAGGTGAATACTCCGATGTGCAGATTGCGGCTCTGCTTACAGCCATTCAGGCACGAGGCGTTACCGCCGACGAATTGTTGGGCTTTCGCCAAGCCCTTGTGCAAACAGGCACTCCGGTAGAATTGCACTGCGATGATGCCATAGACATTGTAGGCACGGGAGGCGATGGCAAAAACACATTCAACATCTCCACCTGCACCGGCTTTGTGGTGGCAGGAGCAGGCTATCCGGTGGCCAAGCACGGTGGAGCGGCTGCCACCTCCGTGTCGGGGGCCAGCAACGTACTGGAGTGTTTGGGGGCGAAGTTTACCCACAACGAGGCACAACTGCAACGTTCGCTACACGTAAGTGGCTTTACGTACATGCACGCTCCGCTATTTGCCTTGGGGATGAAGCACGTAGCCCCCGTGCGACGTCAATTGGGCACCCCCACAGCCTTCAATCTGCTTGGCCCGCTTATCAATCCGGCACAGCCCCGCTATCAACTTTTGGGAGTGGCCAATCTGTTCCAACTGCGTTTGTACAAAGAGGTGGTAGAAAAATTAAATCTCAGCGCAGCTTTGGTACACACATTTGAGGGGTACGACGAAATTTCACTGACAGGCGATTTTAAAGTTTTGATGCCGGGTTGCGAACGGGTGTTTTCACCCTCCACGTTAGGCTTCGCTCCTGTCCGCCAAGCAGAAATCAGCGGAGGCACCAGTGTGCAAGAGGCTGCCACTATATTTACCAACGTATTGCAAGGAAAAGCTACGGAAGCCCAAACCAACGTAGTGCTGGCCAATGCAGCCTTTGCCATCGGAATAGTGCAGCGTCAAAAAAGTGTAGAAGAGTGCCTTTACGAAGCCCGTATGTCCATTGACAGCGGAAAAGCTTTGGAGGCGTTGAAAAAATATTTAGAGATAAACAGC
>JBHBVA010000236.1:0-10987 GCA_041793355.1 Bacteroidota bacterium
ATAACTCTGCAGAATGGCTTTTTCAGGTTCAGTCATCGGGCGGGTAATATCGCCAAAATCAGATAGTTGGTTTGTTTTTACGCTACCGAAAGTTAAACCCAACTTTTGCGTAAGCCCTTGCACGTTGGGAAACATCCCAAATATGCCGATAGACCCGGTCAGAGTAGTAGGTTCGGCTACAATTTTGTGAGCATTGCAAGCGATGTAATATCCGCCCGATGCAGCATAGTTGCCCATCGATACCACTACCGGTTTTTCAGCCTTTAAATCGGACACAGCTTTCCATATTTGTTCCGACGCATAGGCACTGCCACCGGGAGAATTGACACGCAACACCACAGCCTTCACATCCTTATTTTTGCGGAGTTGCTCAATCTCTTCCACAAACACCTCGTCGGTGATGCCGGTAGGTAGGTTGCCCGATAGTATTTCGCCTTCGGCATAAAGGACGGCAATTTCATTTTGGCTTTCGCCCTTCTTTTTGTCCGTTACGCTTGTCATATCGCTTGCGGTAGCGTACTCTATATCAGCATCTTTTTCTATTTTTAGTAAGGTGCGAATGTGGTTTTTCACTTCCACTTCATACATCAAAGCATCGGTTAGTTTGTAAGCAACCAACGAGTCTTGTGGCATAAAGGCCGGCAATCTGTCTGCCAGGCTGTTAAGTTGCTCCACAGATATTTTTCGACTTTTGGAAATATCTTGCGTAATGATAGCCCACGTTTCGGTGAGATAGGCTTGCAACTGTTGGCGGTTGGCTTCGCTCATTTCGGTGGACGAAAATGGTTCTACCGCCGATTTGAATGTTCCCACCTTGAAAATTTGCATTTCTACACCTATCTTGTCCAACAATCCCTTATAGAAAGTGGGTGATGCAGAAAGCCCGTGCAAATCAAGGTGTCCGTAAGGGTTGACAAACACTTTATCGGCCACCGATGCCAGATAATATCCGCCTTGCGAATAAGTGTCGGCATAGGCAACAACGAACTTTTTACTTGTTTTGAAATCTTCAACGGCATTTCTGATGGATTGTAGCGATGCCAATCCCGCAGAAAATATTTTGGTTTCCAGATAGATACCTTTTATTTTGTCGTTTTCTTTCGCTTTGCGGATAGCGGAGAGAATTTCCTCCAAACTCATTTGCCCTTCACTACCAAAATTTGCTCCCAACAGTTCCGATATAGGGTCTGCTGTGCGTCTGTCTAAAATTTCACCCTCCAATTTCAGGTAAAGCACACTGTTGTCCTTCAGTACGAAAGACGAACTGCCGGAAGTTGCCGCCAAAAATCCGATGAACATCACCACCGACAAGATATTGATGATGACCATTGCGATAAATACCCCAACGGTGGAGGCAAGTACGGTTTTGAAAAATCCCATACATTTTTTCTCTTTCATAAATTAACTGTTTTTTATGGTTAATACTTCTGTTTGCTTTTCCGAAAATGAGGGTGATTCTCAGGTGTTACACTGCGTTTTCCTTCGCCCTGAAAGCTGTGGCATAAAGCCTCATTTGCTTTATCATCGACACCAAGCCGTTGGAACGAGTGGACGACAGATGTTCTCTTAGCCCGATTTTTTCTACGAAATAAAGGTCGGCATCCAAAATCTCCTGGGGGCTGCGATTCGAAAGCACTCTCAATAGCAAAGCCACGATGCCTTTCACAATAACGGCATCACTCTCGGCCGAAAAGCGGATTTTTCCATCCTCATAGTCGGCTTGTACCCATACGCGACTTTGACATCCCTCTATCAAGTTGGCAGGTGTTTTATATTTTTCGTCCAATGGTTGCAACCCGTTACCCAGCTCAATAATGTAGCTGTATTTATCCATCCAGTCGTCAAATACTGCAAATTCCTCTATAATTTCGTCTTGTGTATTATTTATCGTACTCATATACAAATAGTTATGTATCTATTATTTTTCTTTATACACCACCTCCATCACGGTTTGCCCCACAGCTTTAAGTGTTTCTTTGCTGATGTTGCTCATATCATCTTTTGTAGTGTGCCAATAATGTCCGAATCCGGTTCGGGTATTCGCATCTTGCTGAATGATGTCTATACTGGGTACTTTGGCAAACTTGTTTACGTACAGGTGGTCGTCTGTGATGTAGCCACCGTTGGCATCTACAAAGTATTTTCCGTACCCCAATCGGTGAGCCGTCCGCCACACTTTTTCTATCACATAGGGTGCGTATTCTCGCGAAATGCCCTCTTTATAAAAGGTGGCATCAGGTGCTCCCACCATGTCCAAAAGGATGCCAAAACGTGCTTGATAACCGGCTACGTGAGTGTTTTTTCCCCAATATTGCGAGCCTAAGCACCACCAATCGCCATCGGGAGTATCTTGGGCAAAGGTGGCTTCTCCGTAATCTTCAGCGTCAAAAAAAATGATGTCGATGCCTATCTGTGGCGAGAGCTTACCCAGCTGTCGGGCTATTTCCAATAGCACACCCACACCACTTGCCCCATCGTTTGCCCCCAATACAGGTTCACGGTGTTTGTCCGGATTGGCATCGTGGTCGCTAAACGGACGGCTGTCCCAATGAGCAAAAAGCAGTACACGTTCCTTTTTGTCGGGTAAAAAGCTGCCGATAATGTTCCGTGCATTTATTTTAGTACCATCGTAAGCGGTCAATATTGTCTTTTGTTCCGAAACGGTTGCACCGAATGTTTTTAGTTGTGCCACTAAATAGTCGCCACACGCTTTATGGGCCGGCGAATTGGGAATACGTGCTCCAAAATCAACCTGCTGCTGTACGTAGTGGTAAGCACTATCGGCATCGAAAGCTGGCGACACTTGCGTGTAATCCGCTTCCGTATCCGACGATACGACCGGAGTGCTCTTTTTGCATCCGCAAGCCCATAACATTGTACAGCAAATAGTTACGGGGATAATATTGAATTTCGTCCTCATTTGTTTAGTCCGTACTTTTCCTCAAATTCGGCTCGGTCAAATTTTACGTACGCAGGTTTCGTGGGTTTGTACTCCTTATCGTCCCAGAGCGAGCTTGTCAGCATCAAGTCGGCACTGTATCGGTTGCAAGCAATGGGTACATTATGTACGCGACACTGCCGTAAAAGCATCATAATGTCGGCTTCGTGAGGTTGTGCATTCAAGTCGTCGATGAGAAAGATGGCAAGGTCAATTTCCTTGCGAACCACCATTGCCGCAATTTCGGCATCACCTCCCAGTGGTCCTGAATTCATTTTTGTAATTTCGGCATCAATGCCTTTGCTTTTGTATGCTTCCTGAATGAGTGTACCCGTAGTTCCTGTGCAAACCAAATGGTGATGACGCAAAAACTCCGAATTGTAAAAACACCAGTCCACCATATCGCTTTTGCGTTGGTCGTGAGCCACAAGGGCTATTGTTAGTTTCCTGTACATTTTTTTATCTAAATATTTATATATTATACTTTTTGTGAGTTTTTGAGCCCCTTGTTATCCGAAAAACAACAGGTTGGGAAGTGCCGTAGTAAACACTTCTCAACCCAATTGAAATATCATTTATTTTTTCACGAAAGGCAGTTTCTCTACAACGGCTTTCAGATTGCGATTTCGCACACGGATAAAGATTTCGCTTCCGGCTTTGGACTTTTCGGTAACCACATAGCCGAGCCCGATGCCCACTTGCAGGCAGGGCGAAATGCTACCCGATGTAACGTGTCCGATAACGTTGTTTGCTTCGTCCACAATTTCGTATCCGTGTCGGGCTATACCCTTGTCTGTTAGCTTAAAGCCTACCAGTTTGTGGCTTGTGCCGTTAGTTTTGTCCGCTTCAATTTTCGAGCGGGAAATAAAATCTTTGCCATCAACAAATTTTGTAATCCAGCCCAACCCGGCGGCAATGGGTGAGGTAGTATCGTCAATATCGTTGCCGTACAAGCAGAAGCCCATCTCTAAGCGTAGTGTATCGCGACAACCCAATCCGCAAGGTTTGATGCCCTCTTCTTTTCCTGCTTCGAAGATTGCGTTCCAAATTTGCTCTCCAAATTCGGGATAGAAGTACAACTCGAAACCACCTGCTCCCGTGTAGCCTGTGTTGGAGATAATCACCTGTTTTACCCCCGCGAATTCTCCTGTAACAAAATGGTAATAAGGGATTTCAGATAAATTTATATCTGTTAGTTTTTGTAGCACCTGCAACGCTTTTGGTCCCTGCACAGCCAACTGTGCCGTGTGGTCGGATGCGTTTTCCAGCTCGGCACCCATCGTGTTGTGTTGTACGCACCAAGCCCAGTCTTTTTCGATATTGGCAGCATTCACCACCAACATATATTTCTCTTCCTCGTATTTGTAAATTAAAAAATCGTCCACAATACCACCTTCGTTATTAGGGAAATAGGTGTATTGAGCTTTGCCTACGGTGAGGTCTGCCACGTTGTTGGACGATACTTTTTGTAAAAACTCCAAGGCCTTCGGACCTTTCACCCAAAATTCTCCCATGTGCGACACATCAAAAACTCCCACTCCGTTGCGAACAGTGTGATGTTCGTCGATGATACCCGAATATTCGATGGGCATATTGTAACCTGCAAATTCGTGCATTTTAGCACCCAAAGCTATGTGCTTGTCGGTAAATGGTGTTGTTTTCATCTTTCGGAAAAATATTTTCGTTAAAAAAAATCATTTCATTTCGCAAACGAAACTCCTTTCGTCAGCATCCGCCTGCGAATGTACGATATTTTTTGCATAGTGCACTATGTTCTCGCTCCGAAAATTATTGGCCGGCTGCAAAAACGGTAAAAGTACAAGAGTGTAGCCCTTCCGAAATGCCTTATTGAAGCAATTCAAGTCGTTTTGCATCGTCGTAGAATTATTCTTATCTTCGCACTTCGATGACAGAAGAAAGAGAAATATTATCGCTCTACGAACTGAACGGAGCCGTGCGAATGGCTATCAACCGCCAATTGCCTGCTCGCTACTGGGTGCGTGCCGAACTCAGCGAGGTACACCCCAATAGAAACGGACACTGCTACTTAGAGTTTGTAGAAAAAGACGAGCAAGGCAAAAACATTGTGGCAAAAGCTCGAGGCATTGTGTTTGCTAACATTTATGCCTTGCTCCGTCCACACTTCGAGGAACAGGCACACACCCTATTTGCCGCAGGCATCAAAGTACTGGTGAACGTAAGTGTGGAGTTTAACGAAGTATATGGCATCAGCCTGCAAGTGTGGGACATTGACCCTACATTCACTGTGGGCGATATGGTACGTAAACGGATGCAGATTTTGCAACAACTGCAAGCCGAAGGTGTGCTTCACTTAAACAAGGAATTACCGATACCGCAGTTGTGTCAGCGGATTGCAGTCATCTCATCTGCCACGGCGGCAGGTTACGAGGATTTTTGTCACCAACTGCACAACAATCCCTACAAACTAACTTTTTACCCCAAATTGTTCCCTGCCGTGATGCAGGGAGAACGTACGGAAGAGAGTGTCATACAAGCTTTGGAGCGAGTGTATCGGTATGCGGAACTGTTTGATGTTGTGGTACTTATTCGAGGTGGTGGAGCCAGCTCCGACCTCAATTCGTTCGACTCCTACCCGTTGGCCTCGCACATTGCCCAATTTCCTCTACCCGTGATTTTGGGCATCGGGCACGAAAGAGATGTTACCGTGCTGGACGAGGTGGTACACACCCGTACCAAAACACCCACAGCGGCAGCTACTTTGCTTATAGAACATCAAGCGGAACAATTGGCAAAGGTAGAAGCCTTGCAACAAGACATCGCCTTGCATACCAGGCAAATACTACAAATTCAGAAAACTAATTTTCAGAAAATCAGCCAACAACTTATTTATGAGGCAAACACTGCATCGCACCGCGAAAATACTAAGTTAGAACAATTGCAAAGCACTATCCCCGATGCCGTGCAACGTCTTTTGGAGGGAAAACGCCACCAACTACAACTAAGCGAACAATATATTCAGCTGGTTTCGCCCGAAAACGTTTTGAAAAAAGGGTATGCTCTGCTTACGCAAAACGGACGTTTCATCAAATCGGCACGGCAACTATCGCAAGGGCAAGATATTGTCATACAGCTTTCCGACGGAACAGTTTCGGCAAAAGTGGAAACATCCTCTTCCGACGGAAAAAATTAAAATTTCATACAATGGAACAAACAGAAAAATTATCTTACAACGAAGCATTCAGCAAGCTCAAACAGATATTGGAACGCATCAAAAACGATGATATGGACGTGGACAACTTGTCGGCAGAAGTAAAACAAGCTACCGAGCTTATCGCTCTGTGCAAAAGCAAGCTGCAACAAGCTGACCAGGAGCTGCAAAACACACTAAAAGATTTGGAGGTATGACCGAGCATATCGTCATTGTGGCAGGTGGCAAGGGGTTACGAATGGGGGGCGAGCTTCCCAAACAGTTTCTACCTTTGTGCAACAAACCGGTTTTGATGCACACCATCGAGGCTTTTTATTCTTACAACCCCTTGATACACATTGTATTGGTACTACCTTCCGACTTTGTTGCTTATTGGCAAACCTTGTGCAAGGAATATAATTTTTCCATTGCACACAGCATTGCATTGGGGGGCGAAACTCGTTTTCACTCCGTGAAAAACGGATTGGAGTTAGTTACGGACGGATATGTAGGCATTCACGATGCGGCACGTCCTTTTGCATCGTGCCAAATGATTAGCCATTGCTTTGAGCAGGCTCGCAAGCATCGTGCCGTAGTGCCGGCTATTCCCCTCACCGATAGTTGCAGGATGGTGAATGGTAACAACAATCAAGTTATTGACCGTGCATCTGTTCGCCTTATTCAAACCCCTCAAGTATTTGAAACACAGATATTAAAAGAAGCCTATAAACAAGATTTTTCCGATATATTTACGGACGATGCTTCCGTTGTGGAAAACCTTTGCCCCATCACGCTGGTGCCGGGCGAAACCACCAATATCAAGCTCACCAATCCCATAGATATGGCGTTGGGAAAGTATATTTTAGAAAATAAAAATCAAATATCGTAGATGAATACAGAAACCATTTTTCGGCAATGTTGCAACCTTTACTTTGCGGTAATAATCGCAAGTTCGTTGTTGTGGCTGGGCATCAGTGCCGTAAATACCAAGCCGCTGATAGACGGAGGTATAAGCTCGCCCGTATTAGAGCGTTATGTTATACTTCTTACGCTGATAGGCATACCTGTCGGCTTCAAAATGTATCAAACGCTGTTGAGCAAGTATAAAAAAATACATTCGTCCACCCCCAAGAAGTACTTTTTCGTACCGTTCTGCATCCGATTAGGCATCTTAGCCGGCATCTTGCTCACCAACGCATTGTGCATACATCTTGCTCCCATCAACACCTTTTTTCTGTTAGGATTTATTACCTTTGTGGCGTTTTTCTTTGCTATGCCCAACAGAGATGACCTCACACATTGGGAACAAAGCGAAAAAGAAGAATTGTAATACATTAAAATATTGATACACAAATTTTTAATAATAACATGATTATTGCTGTTGATTTTGACGGAACCATCGTAGAGCATAAATATCCTAAAATAGGTGCTCCCATCCCTTTTGCCATCGAAACACTTATACAATTGCAACGCGAAGGGCATATGCTCATTTTGTGGACAGTTCGCGAGGACGAACTGTTGCAAGAAGCCATAAATTATTGCGAGTCGAAAGGGCTCCGCTTTTACGCTGCCAACAAAAACTTTCCGGAGGAAGACCGCAGCATTGCCGCTCGCAAGCTAAAAGCTGACCTTTTTATCGACGACCGAAACGTGGGAGGACTGCCCGATTGGGGAATTATCTATCAGGTGGTGCAATCGGCTGCACAGGGACAATTTATTTCATACGAGAATATGGCTAAAGCCTCTGCCGAAAGATATATGGAACGTCGGAAAAAGAACTTTTTAATACGACTCGGCGAGATGTTTCAAAAATAAATTTGAATGCTGCTATCCAATCAACGCATCCGCTTGCGAGCTCCCGAACCGGAGGATTTGGACATCTTATACAAGTGGGAAAACGATACGCAAATGTGGGAGTATGGCTCGGCAACAGCCCCTTACTCCCGCCTTGCTTTGCGGCAATATCTGTCTGAGGCACAATGTTGCGACATCTACCAAAATAAGCAGCTGCGTTTGATGATTGATACGCAAGAAGCTGCTCCGAAAACGGTAGGGGCTGTGGATTTGTTCGACTTTGACCCCCTCAATCGGCGAGCAGCAGTAGGCATCCTCATTGATGATGCACACCACCGCAAAGGCTATGCCTACGATGCAATGCAACTCACAGCGGAATATGCTTTCAATCACCTGAATATGAAACAGATATATGCTTTCGTTGCCACAGACAACACGTCCAGCTACAAAATGTTGCAAAAACTTGGCTACGTTCAATCCGGTACGCTGAAAGCTTGGAAGTGCATAGCCGGTGAATTTCGGGACGCATATATTATGCAGTTGATTAACAGTTAGTTAATATTTGAATGCCCGTGCGGTTTTATCTATTATATTACGAGCTATTATCGAACTTTTTTACCATGCACAACGAGATTAAAAAGGCTATAGAGATACTGAACAGAGGGGGATTGATTCTTTACCCAACCGATACAATTTGGGGCATCGGTTGCGATGCTACCAACTCCGAAGCTGTTCGCCGAGTGTATGACCTTAAACAGCGAAACGACAGTAAAGCGATGCTTATACTCTTAGACAACGAGGTAAAGCTACCTTATTATGTGGACGACGTTCCCGAATTGGCCTACGACTTGATAGAGATGAGTGAAAAACCACTCACCATTGTGTATGATAAAGCTCGCAATGTTGCTCCGGAACTCATTGCCTCCGATGGCACACTGGGTATTCGCATCACCCGCGAGGAATTTTCACGCAATTTGTGTTTCCGTTTCCGTAAAGCGTTGGTTTCTACCTCCGCCAATATCAGTGGCGAACCGTCGCCCGGTTGCTTTAACGACATTAGCGACATCATAAAAAATGGAGTGGACTATATTGTGCCCTTTCGCCAAAACGAGCAAGGAAGTTCTCCTCCTTCCTCCATCATTCGTTTGCGTAGCAATGGTGAAATAAAAGTGATAAGGCCTTAAAAAGCTTTAAAAAACAAATGAGGGATGTGTACGTTTTTTTACGCATCCTTTCTTCTTTCCTATATTCTATATTAAGAAAAGAAAGTAAGCAGACTATTGCCTGCTCACTATCCTCGTTTGTAACGGTTAAAACACTCAACCCCAAAACGTCTTTACGCTCATACTGTTGCCAAAAAACATACTGACGTTTTAAGATTATTAGGTTCGGTCTTGCAAGAAGAATACACTTTATTCGGGGGATATATAGTCTATTTTTACTTGTTTACCCTCATATTTAACTCTGACGGGTATTACCACCAACTTTCCGCTATAACCATATACGTAACTCGCCACATACCAATCATCTCGTAGATGCTTCACTACTAAGGTTTTAGCATCCTTAGCATCAAAGTCTTGAGCTCGGATGATTGGGTCGGCATTAGTTTGAGCAACCAAGCTGTCCACCTGATGGGCACATTTCGATGTCAGCCATTTTTTCTTCAAAAGCCCATTTTCACTATCCGAGTTTTGAGCCACATTGGTGGCATAGGAAACATAAAAATCCTGAAGTATTTGCTCTGTTGATACCGCTTTTTTAACCTTTGCAGTGGATGCGGACGATGCACTTTCCAATACATTTGCTTTGCCAAATAGTGGAAGCAAAAACACGACTAAAAATAAAATCAACTTATTCATACATGTAAATATTTAATAATTTAATATTGTAAATTTATCTAAAAACGACTATTATTTGTATTTTTATACCAAATTTACTTCATTAAACGGCAGGCTGTAGCACTATCTATTCATTAAATCGTAAGCTGTAGCACTATCTATTTTCACTCTTTCGGTTTTACCTACTTTTGTACGCTGTATTTTTCCCTGTTCATCAAGGTGAAAATAGCTGCTTTCGGCATCATACCAATCCTTCTCTTTTAGATTTTTGTAGTAAGTTGCGTGCAAGCGATAGGGAGCCACAGTGCCCTGCACCACGCTGAATCCGAGATCGCTATCTGCTCTGATAACAGTGCTATCCACCAACTTTCCGTCTTGTGTGTACACCGATATTAGAAAGTTGTGGTACGGATAGTCTTGAGGTTGCGGATAGTCGCAAAGCAACAGAGAATGCAACACCGTAAATTTTCCCACAATCGCCTTATAGCCATACGAAAAGAAAACCTCTTCGCCGCAAGGAGAATCTTTTACAGCCTTTTTGCATATAGCCGGAAGATAAATATTGGAGGAATCCGGGTGAAAACTGTAACGAAAAATTTCACCATTCTGCACAACAACTTTCTTAAACAGAGGGAAAGCATTTTCAAATTTTTTGAACTCTGAGGTTTGAGCTTGAACACAAATCAAACTCCCCATTACCACCCCAAATAGGAGGTTTATAATTTTTTTATTCATAATTAATCAACTCTTTAATAGTTTCGTCGAACGGTTCCGCTTAGAGAGTATCTTTCAAATTCTAACATTGAACAAGGATCCCATTCCGTACCTGTACCTCCTCCAATGCATGCCCTTGCTTCTTTTTCGCTCAATACGGGCATAGTTTCTACAATTTGGTCAAGCGTTTGCTTGTCCATCTTCTTCAAAAAGAGTTTTCTCATAAAACAAAATAATTAAATAATTAAACAATAACACTCCGAACCGTTCGGAGCTTTTATCTTGTGTTACCCTATTTGCTACACCAAGCAAGGGTAAGCAACGTTATCCTCAACGGCTAAGTGTAATAGCAAACGGGCAACTCCCTCTCCGTAACCGGCAACCACTGCACCCGGCACAACGCTTCGTAAAACAACTCGTTGCCAATTGTGGGTGCCCCCTTATCAGGAAAAAGTTTGATGCACAATTCATCTATTTTTGCATCGCAACAGCTATGACTCCCCCAGGTTTGCAATACCGTAAGCAGCTTCACAC
>JBHBVA010000237.1:0-7053 GCA_041793355.1 Bacteroidota bacterium
CATAAAATGATTGTTATATTAGCTTTGCAATGAAACAAAAAAAACACTCTTTTTCGTATTTAAAGAAAAAGCGGAAACACCCAACGTATCTCCGCTCTGTTCTCTTTTGAGTAGCTTTCGAGCAAACAATTACTTTTTAGCCGCCTCAAGAGAAGCTTTACGAAACTCTTTCAATTGTTTCTCAATAGCCAAAGAAGCTTTTCTTGCACGTGTGCCGGCAGCCTTGTTTCCATTTTCTGCTTGAAGTTCGGCATCTTTTGCAAATTCAGCGATAAGCTGATTCAAATTGTTTAGTAGTTCTTTCATTGCGATAATTGTTTAAAAAATTCGCTCAAAGGTATATTCTATTTTTTTATGTGTCAAGTATTTTCGGCATTTTTTTTGTCAAAGAATATGTTTTCTGTTATTTTTGAGCGAGATAGATGCTTGGAATATAGCTTTGCTTTGTTAAAAAATACAGAGGTTTTATCTTTTTGAAACATCATATTTTGTATTGAAACAAACTGCGTATTAAGAAATGAATGCATATCTTTGCACAAAACAAACAATATTTTTGAACGATGGAAAATAAGAAGCTGATGGAATTGATATTCCGTTTCGGCAAGTTACAAAGGCTGTTATTGCCTGTTTGGTTGATAATGTTGCCGGCTTGCCACGGCGGGCAAATGGATAAATTATTTGTAAAAACAATTTCAATTATTTTAAATAATGATTCGACCGGTGTAAAGACAACTACTTCCGTTGTGGACGAATATACGGACTTAGAAATTCCGGCTCACAACTCAGATGAAATTATACTAAAAAGAATAGCTTATACTGTGGGATATAACCAGCAAAACAAAACCCCCAATTGGGTGGCATGGCATCTTACTGCTGAGCGAACGGCGGGGGAACAAAAGCGTCTTTCTAACTTTATAGAGGACGAAGAGGTGCCTTATCCGCGAGCCGAGCTTGCCGACTACAAGGGGTCGGGCTACGACCGCGGGCATATGTGTCCTGCAGGAGACAATAAGTGGGCATTTGAGCCTATGCGGGAATCTTTTTATCTGACTAATATTTGCCCTCAAGATAAAAATTTGAATGCGGGCGACTGGAACGAACTGGAAATTACGTGTAGAGAGTGGGCCAACGTCTATGGTAGTGTGTACATCGTGGCCGGCCCTATTCATTACAGCGAAAAGGGGCCTACAATAGGCTTGAACAAAGTGAGAGTGCCCGACGCATTTTTTAAGGTGGTGCTACGCACAAATGGCGATGTTAAGGCTCTTGGCTTTGTGTACCCGAATAAAGCGGGAAACAATCCGCCGGAGAGTTATGTGTGCTCGGTGGACGACGTGGAGCGTATCACGGGTATCGACTTCTTCCCCACCCTGCCCGAAAAAGTTGCAAGTGTTGCAGAAGCTCAGTCAGACCTCCACAGCTGGTAATACTTTCAAATTTAAATGTTTGATTTTTATGGCTGATACAAAGATATTTAACCATTTATATTTCAAAC
This sequence comes from Bacteroidota bacterium, assembly GCA_041793355.1. GTDB lineage: Bacteria > Bacteroidota > Bacteroidia > Bacteroidales > Dysgonomonadaceae > UBA1309. Next base: position 1,496 of record JBHBVA010000237.1, read on the forward strand.
GTCTCTGTACCACCGTAAGGTGTGGAGGAGTTGAATGCTGAGTGCCAATCGGCTTGTCCGCAATATATTTTGGTACAGTTTATTACGCCACCGTGCGTAAATACAATGGCAGTACGGATATTTCTTGTGCAAACTTCATCCAAAAAGGAGGCTACTCTGCGGTACATCTGCACGAACGATTCGCCTCCCGGAGCCGGTGTGCAATGCCAATCGGTTTGCCAAGGACTCATATCAATATCGTTCCAAGCCTGCATTTCCCATTCCCCAAAGTTTAGTTCCATCAGCCGATGGTCTATCTCAATGCTTGTAAGATTCAGATAATCAGCCAAATTTAGGCATCGGCTAAGCGGACTGCAAAATATAGCATCGGCTTTGATGTGTGCCAGTTGCCGGCGAACATTTTCTGCCTGCGATACGAAAACAGAAGCATCCAACGGCACATCTGTTTGCCCATAACATACTCCTTTGGGGACATCTACTGCAGTGTGACGAACAAGATACAGCTTCATATCTGCAAAGAAATCAGCAAGCCCACAAAGAACGAAAGTTCACATAGCAGGAACAATGCTCCGCAACAATCGCCCGTGTAACCACCAAGTTTATAACGCATTATGCGAACAATTAGGGCAAAAGTGGCGAGTGGAAAAACAACAGCCAACCACACACGGGGAGTGCCGAGCAGTGCCAGCGGAAGCAAGCCGAAAACAGCAGAAAAAGCAAACGTTCGCACGGACATAGTGCGATACACCACTTGAGTTTTGCTCGTTTCCTCGTTGCGAGCATAAGGTAAAAACAACGTAATTTGTGATGCAATGAATTTGCACAGCGGGTCAGCTATCAAAATGACTACGTAAGGCAGATGTGTAAGTGATTGATAATAAATAAGAAAATAGAGTATCAATCCGAGTACACCGTAGGTGCCGATGTGTGAATCTTTCATTATGGTAAGGATGCGTTCGCGAGAACTTCCTCCCCCAAATCCATCGAAAAAGTCGGCTAACCCATCTTCGTGCAACGCACCAGTAAGCATCAGGCGGGAACAGATGGCGAGCAAAACGGCGATGGGATAAGGCAACACAAGAGATGTGAGCCAAAGTGTGGCTACAGTAGTTCCTGCTGTTAGCCAACCTATTATTGCCCAATGGTTTATCACTTGCTTGAAACTGTCGTTGGGGGCATTGAACAGTCGCCAAAAAGGCAAGCGAGTAAAAAAGATGAGAGCTGCTTTTATCTCGTTTAGCATACCGATAACCTACTGTTAATCAAAGTATTTTGTAACACGAAAGTTGCTAAATGAGTTCATTTCGTTCAGCATTCGCACTGCAGAATCTACTATGGGATAAGCACACAAGGCACCGGTGCCTTCGCCAAGGCGGAAGCCAACGTGCAGAATGGGTTGAGCATTAAGGTATTGCAATACCAATTGATGCCCCGCTTCGTTGCCCTGATGCCCATAGATTGCATAGTGTAATACATTGGCATTCAGCTTAGATGCAGCCAAAAGGCAGTTGGTCATAATAAAACCGTCCACCAAAATAATCATACCCAATTCGGCAGCTTTTAGCATTGCACCTACTGTCATAACCATTTCGTACCCTCCAAAGTAGCGTATAATATCTCTGGGCGACCCGTTGCCGGTATAGTTGTTTTGAGCTTGTTGCAACACCTTATATTTATGTGCTACGATATTGCCGGTGTCGTCGCACCCTGCTCCTACACACTGTTTCAGCGGAATACCCGTAAAGTAACTCATCCACAGAGCGGACGACGAGGTATTGGTGATACCCATTTCGCCAAAGCAAATTACGTTTGTCCCTTGTTCAAAACAAGTTTGCACGCATTCTGCACCTCGTTGTAGAGCCAGCTCCATTTCGTGGGGAGTCATTGCCGCTTCGTGCAGATAATTGCGAGTACTTTTGCGAATTTTTTTGTGTGCAATGGGGGCTTCCGGCTCAAAATCGAAATTGACGCCTGCATCCACTATCATCAGTTCAAAACCGTGCTGACGAGCTAAAAAATTGACCCCTGCACCACCGGTCCAGAAGTTTACAATCATCTGATACGTAACCTCTTGTGGCGATGGACTAACTCCTTCGGCGGCAATGCCGTGGTCGCCGGCAAAGATGATGTGTGCAGGACGTACCAACTTAGGTTGTAAGGTTTGCTGTACCCAACCTATTTGCAGAGCCAGATTTTCGAGTATGCCCAAAGAGCCTTTGGGTTTGGTCAAATCGTCTATTTTTGCTTGTAACGAATTTTTTATTTCGTCCGACGGACGTTGGATGTTGAATTGCATTTTTTTTGTTTTTTGTATTTATTTGAAAGTCAAATATATAATATCTATTTTATTTTGATGGGTATACCTACGGTAACAAGAAACACATCGTCCGCTTGCGAGGCGATATATTGATTGAGCCATCCTAAAAGGTCGGCAAACTTACGTTGGATAGGATTGGCTGACATTTCGCCCAAACCTATTTCGTTGGTTACGAAAATAAACTCTGCATTTTGTCGGGTGAAGACATCAAACTCCGCTTTCAAGGCGTGAAGCGACTTTTGTACATCGGCATCGAGGTCGAAAAAAAAGTTAGTTGCCCACAAGGTTACACAATCTATCAACACTACTCGTTCATTCACAGTTACTTGGCTCAGAAGCTTTTCTTCCTCTATGTTTGTCCATTCGTTGCCACGCCGTTGTTTATGCAAGGCTATCCGTTGGCGATGTTCGTCGTCCCACGTGCGAGAGGTAGCAAGATATATTGGGTTGTTTGCCAACGAAAGGGCTTTTTGTTCGGCAAAAACACTTTTGCCCGACCGTTGTCCGCCTGTGATGAGAGTAATTTTTCGTTGCATCGTAAAATCGGTGTAATTGGCTATAAATAATTGATTATAAAGTTTATAACATTTTTATTTTCCGATAGCAGAAATGCAACGAACAAAGTGAATGTGAGGGTGATGAGTGTGTAATAAATGATAGCTCGTACTTCCACTTTTCGATTGATTTCCACAGCTTTAACCATATCATCGTCGCTTAACAAGCGATTGTTTTTGCCAATGTAGGGTTTATGCACCTCTTGTCCGAAATAAATATTGCTTCCGCCGAACCGGCAATTTAAGATACCAGCCAAAGCGGCTTCGGGGTAACCCGAATTGGGGCTGGCGTGATTGCGAGCATAGCGTTTCACAAAGGCTTTTAGCTCTGCTCTACGGTGTTTTTGGGTGTGTATCATCAGCCAAGCCGTAATTCGGGCAGGCAGATAGTTTGCAATGTCGTCGATGTGGGCGGCCCAACGGCCAAAGTGTTTGTAACGTTCGGATTTGTAACCAATCATCGAGTCCAGTGTATTTATCATTTTGTAGGCGAGCATTCCGGGTGTTCCCAGCAATACGAACCAAAACATTGGAGCTACTACACCATCACTGAGGTTTTCGCTTAGTGTTTCCAGTGCTGCCGTGCGAATTTGTTGTGCATCCAGTTGGGAGGTATCTCGCCCCACGATGCGTGCCACTTGCTTGCGACCCTGCTCCGTTGAAATATTTACGGCACGAAAAACTTTCTGCACCTCACTGATGAGTGTGGTACCTGCCAAGCAGTAAAAAGCACCTATCGCCGAAAGTGTTACGTAAAGTAAAATACCCCACCAATAGTTGATGAAAAAAACGGGCAACAGAATAAGCCAACCGACGACGAATGTGCCTGCGATAAGCAACAGGCTAAAAACGGCTCCTTTTGCCAGGCGATGACTCCCCTTATTGAGATGCTTTTCGCCTTGGGCTATGAGCTTGCCAAACCATACGATGGGGTGAGGAAGATGTTCGGGGTCGCCCCAACGGCGGTCGGCCAACCACGCAAGAACGAGGCTGCCCAAGTCTAGAATTTTCAGCAGACCTATTAGCCCTAAAATAAGGTATATCGTTGGCGATAAGCACATAAATAATTTAACGGTAAATAGTTTATAATCAAAGGTGTGTCCATTCTTTTATAGCTTCAGTCAGCCTTAAATTTTCGGAGTGCGTTTGCGTAGCAATCCGAAAGTGCTTGTCCGTTAGCCCCCAAAAGTTGGATGCGTTGCGGATAAGGATGCCGTGCCGTTGCAACAAGTACTGTTTCAGTTGTTCGGCAGTGCCGTTGTTCATTAGCTTGCACAGAAAAAAGTTAGTTTCGGTGGGCAAAACTTCCACATCCGGCAACTTTGTCAACTCTGCTTTAAGCCATTGGGTTTCTGATAGATAATTTTCCAAATCAAAGGCAAATAAGCGCTTGTGACGTAGAACAAATTTACCTGCTTCCACAGCCAACTGATTTACCGACCAAGGCATTCTGAAAGCCTTCACCTTTTGGCAGAGTTGTCCGTTGCCACAAAGGTAACCCAATCGCAATCCGGGAATGGCATATTCTTTGGTCATCGACCCCAATATTAGTGCGTTGGGAAAATTGCAGACTTCGGCAAGCTCAAACGTATCGTGGCGGGTAAAATGCGAATACGATTGGTCGAAAACGAAAGTGGTGTGTGACATCGCCTTCATCAAGCCACGTAGTTTTGCTAACGGATGTATTTCGCCTGTGGGATTGTTGGGATTACATATCCATACTAAATCTGCTGATTTATAACAACTTATTTCATCAATGGAGCGAACAAACTGCACCGTGTGAGCATGCAAAGTACAAGCATCTTGATACTCTCGGAAAGTGGGAGCCAGCACCACACTATTTGCACCGTGCCACGCTTGGGCTATCAGGTAAATAGCTTCCGTAGCTCCGTTGGTGATGCACAGATTGTTGGTGGCAACACCGTTTTGCGATGCCAACACGGCTGCAAACGAGTTAGCATCGGGTTCGGGGTAAGAAGCGATACAGCCTAAATGTGATGCGAGAAAATCTTGCAACGGTTGTAAATTTTTGCGAGGAATGTTGGTGCTGAAATTACTGCGAACAGCTCCGTTGAAGGAGAATATGTCATCGCCGTGTCCGTCAATCATTTTCGATACGCATTATTCTGTAAATCAAATTCATATCCACATTTTTGCGAACGTGGTCGGCAAGTTTGTCGTATTGTTCTTCTTTGAACGAGCGGTAGTCGAAAGGCTTATCCGTAAGTTTGTCCGTGTGGCGAGCCAACAAGCTGTCTATCACCACCTGATTGTCCAAAATACCGTGTATGTAAGTACCAAAGCAGGCATCGCTTGCCATAAATCCATCTGTGCTGCCATCCTCCAAAATATTTACGGTATGCGGATTGGCATCGGCTATCGGGATGGTTTTTCCCAAATGAATTTCGTACCCTTGGCACACTTGCGGTTGTTTTTGGAAATGAAATTTTACCTGTCGAGTAACTTTTTCCTCGCCCATTTGGGTGCTTATGGGCAGCAAACCCAAGCCGGGTAGTCGGGTAATGGTGCCTTCTATGCCGTGAGGGTCGCACACCTCTTGCCCCATCATCTGAAATCCTCCGCAGATTCCTACCACAGTGGCACCATTTTTAGCGGCTCGCACAATGCTTTGTGCCACACCGTTGCGTCGCAGTTCATAAAGGTCCGAAAGGGTATTTTTGCTACCG
>JBHBVA010000238.1:0-4295 GCA_041793355.1 Bacteroidota bacterium
CTATCCATTCGGACGTGAGGTCGGAGCCTTGATGATAGTGCAGACTTTCGTTTACGCAGGCAATGTTTTTCACCAGCGACACCACCGAACCGATGTCGTGCGACACCAGAATAATGGTCGTGTTGCGGTTAATCTCCAATAACAATTTGTAGAAATCCGATTCGAATTTCTTATCTACATACGAGTTAGGTTCGTCCAAAATTAGGATACGGGGGGCGTTCACGATAGAGCGTCCCAACAGCACACGTTGCAATTGTCCGCCCGATAGCGACCCGATAGGACGCTGCAAAAAATTCTGCAATCCCATTTGTTCGGCCACAGTTTGTACGCTTTTTTTCTGTTCGGCAGAAAGCCCACCCCACAAACGTCCGCTTTGCGACAGCCCGGAGGCGATAACCTCTTGCACGGAGATGGGGAATTTTTTGTCTATCTGCGTAAATTGAGGCATATATCCAATATCCGGGCGGCTTGTAAGGGCTTTGCCCTGATGGTAAAAGGTGATGCTACCTTCGGTAGGTTGTTTTAACCCCATAATACACTTCAGAAGGGTAGTTTTTCCTCCGCCGTTGGGACCGATAATGCCCAAAAAGTCGTTTTCTGTTACCTGCAAGTTCACCTTGTTCAGCACATAATCGCCTTTTTCGTAACCTACGCACAAATCTTTGATTTTCAATACTATATCACCCATTATCTCCCTCTTTTTTATTTAGCATTGCAAAGATAGTTATTTAGATGTAGAAACAACAGACCTCGCCCCCAATTCCTGTTTTCATCGTTGCCTTCTACCTTCACCCGCAATACTTCTAAGCCATCCATACGATACGCTTTCGAAAACAAAAAAGCCTCCCCCTTTCGGAGGAAGCTCTTTTATCGTGAATAGGCCTCAACGACCACCGAATTATTTCACACGTTGTACGCGTTTGTAGCCATACACAGCCTTGCAACCCAATTCTTCCTCGATGCGGAGAAGTTGGTTGTACTTAGCCATACGGTCAGAACGGCTCAACGAACCGGTTTTGATTTGTCCGGAGTTTGTAGCTACTGCAATATCGGCGATAGTTGCATCTTCTGTTTCGCCCGAACGGTGCGATGTAACCGACGTGTAACCTGCACGGTGTGCCATTTCGATAGCATCCAAAGTTTCTGTCAAAGAACCAATTTGGTTTACCTTGATGAGGATAGAGTTAGCACAACCTTTTTCGATACCTTGTTTCAAGAACTCAACGTTAGTTACGAACAAGTCGTCTCCAACCAACTGAACTTTGTCGCCCAAACGGTCGGTAAGCATTTTCCAGCCGTCCCAGTCGTTTTCAGCCATACCATCTTCAATAGAGTCGATTGGGTATTTAGCCACCAACTCGGCCAAGAAATCTACTTGCTCGGCTGAAGTGCGTTTAGCACCGCCTTCGCCTTCAAACTTAGCATAGTTGTAAACACCATCTTTGAAGAACTCCGAAGAAGCACAGTCCAAACCGATGGTTACTTGCTCGCCTGGTTTGTAACCGGCCAACTCGATAGCTTTAAGGATAGACTCCAAAGCATCTTCAGTTCCGTTCAACGCAGGAGCAAAACCACCCTCGTCGCCCACTGCTGTAGAGAGGTTACGGTCGTGAAGCACCTTTTTCAATGCGTGGAAGATTTCGGCACCTGTACGCAACGCTTCACGGAATGAAGGTGCACCTACAGGACGAATCATGAACTCTTGGAATGCGATAGGAGCATCAGAGTGCGAACCACCGTTGATGATGTTCATCATAGGCACCGGCAATGTGTAAGTGTTTGTACCACCGATATAACGATACAAAGGGATATTCAACTCTGCCGCAGCTGCTTTTGCTACTGCCAACGACACACCAAGTATAGCATTTGCACCCAATTTTGATTTTGTAGGAGTTCCGTCCAAAGCAATCATTGTTTGGTCGATACCTCTTTGGTCGCTTGCACAGCGTCCTACCAAAGCAGGAGCAATAACGTTGTTTACATTTTCTACGGCTTTCAAAACACCTTTACCCAAGTAACGGCTCTTGTCGCCATCGCGTAGCTCAAGTGCTTCGTTTTCACCGGTTGAAGCTCCCGATGGAACGGCAGCACGACCTACCACACCCGATTCCAAAGTTACATCCACTTCGATAGTGGGGTTACCTCTCGAATCCAAAATTTCACGTGCAAAAATTTTACTGATTTTCATCTTTTCAAAAATGAGTTTAATGAATTAAATTTATAGTACGAATTCTTTTTTTCTCGCCATTTTCTTGCCGAAACAGCTCCGCAAAAATACAACTTTTCTACCTGATGAAGAAAGGTTTTGACAGAAAAAACATATCAGTTTCATCCATTGTGTTCGTTTATGGTTGCCTTTACCTAAACACAATATCCAATACTACACGCATACCCGCTTCAGCATTTAACCGTTGCATTACGGCTTGCCTGCTCATCACCAATTCGTGCCTCAGCGGAGCGGACGACAGATGCACAAACAGCGTACCCTGTTTAAAATAGAGTTGGCGGGTATAGCTACCGATAGTATCGCCCATCACCGTTTGCCAAGCATTCAGCACACGGCTTTCGCCAATTTTTTGACGGAGAAACGGATTTTCGGCAAATATTTGCTGAATGGCCTCGCCAATGGTTTCGGTATTTTTCTTTCGCATAAGGGTAAACTCTTTTCAAGTGTCAGGACAGAAGCTCTATCGCTCCGCCTTCCACTTGGTAAAGGTGAAACGGACTGTTGGTTTGCAGAATAATGTCGTCCAGATGCTTGCGATTGGTGTCGGTGATAAAGATTTGTCCAAACTTATCTTGCGACACAATTCGGATAATCTGCTCTACTCGCAAGGCATCCAGCTTGTCGAATATATCATCCAGTAACAGTATCGGTTTAGTGTGCCCGCATTGAGCCATCAGGTCGAACTGTGCCAATTTCATAGCTATCACAAACGTTTTGTTTTGTCCCTGCGAGCCTACCCGCTTAATGGCATAATCGCCCAAGTTCATCAGCAAATCATCTTTATGCACACCTACGGTGGTATATCCCAATATTCGGTCTTTGGCACGACTTTGGCGTAGCAACGTTAGCAAATCAACACCGGTATTCAGTTGCGACTGATGGGAGAATCGAATATCCTCTGCATCGGTTGATGCAATTTGCCTATAATAGGCATCAAACAGTGGGGTAAATTCTTCAATAAATTGCTTGCGACGCATGTGGATAATTCTTCCCTCGTTCCACATTTGTTCCTCCCAAATGTCCATCAAGCTATCGTCTGCCAAAGTGTCGGCTTTCAGTAAGGCGTTGCGTTGTTGCAGTGCTTTGTTGTAGCGGAGTAGTGCTTGCAAATAAGGTTTGTCGAACTGCGAAAGTATCATATCCATAAACCGTCGCCGTCCTTCACTGCTGCCGGCAATCAACTCGGTATCGGCTGGCGAAACCATCACTAAAGGCAACACCCCGATGTGATCGGACAAGCGTTCGTAATCCTTTTTTTCGCGTTTAAATTGTTTTTTCTGTTTTCGGCGAATACTACACAGAAACTGCTCCTGCCTGTCGCCGAAACAATAAGTGGCTTGCAACAGACAAAACTCCTCGTTGTGAGCAATGTTATGCGTATCCACTACATTAGTATGACTTTTACAAAACGACAAATAATACACAGCATCCAACAGATTCGTCTTGCCCATCGCATTTTTTCCCAAAAAATAATTGATTTTGGGGGATAAATGCAGGTCTGTCTGCTGAATATTCTTATAATTGAGGATGGAAATTTGCTGTAAAATCATACCACTCCTGTGCTCTGCTTGGTAACAACTGCCACCTAAAATTTTAAATAGTAACTGCCCACAAAGATACGGAAAAAGCTATGGAGTAACAAACCGCATTAATTATTCATTTACTGAAATTGTAAACCGCCTCATCTCTCCAACCATTTCATTAGGCCTCCATCCTCTGCGAAACTAACAATACGCTCCTTTACTTTTTAACCGTGCAAATGAGCTCACAACCATCAACTAAACCTACGACCTACCCCTGAAAGAGAATTGTAATTCCCTTTTCTCCTTCGGAGACAGTCGGGATGGTGGGGAAAGGAAATAGAGGAAGAGGAAAAAAGGGGGAAAATGAAAAAAGGATAAAAAACAAGAAGAAGCATCTCCGATGAATACGGAAATACTTCTTCTCAACTAAAAAAAAGGCAGCTACCTACTCTCCCACTGTTACGCAGTACCATCGGCACAATTGGGCTTAACTTCTCTGTTCGGAATGGGAAGAGGTGGAACCCCAACGTTATAACCACCTAAAA
>JBHBVA010000239.1:0-3449 GCA_041793355.1 Bacteroidota bacterium
CCATCTGCGAACCGACAAAAACGGCGAGGTGGTTATCAGCTTTGTAGTACCCGAAAGCAATACCAAGTGGCGTTTCCGTGCTTTGGCTCACAACAAGCAGATACATTACGGCAGCGATGAAAAACAGATTGTTACACAAAAGCAACTGATGGTAACACCGCATTTGCCTCGTTTTGTACGCACGGGCGATATTACCACTTTGACCACCAAAGTGAGTAATCTGTCGGAAACACCGCTAAGTGGAAACGTTCGGTTGGAATGTTTTGATATATTAACAGATGAGCTTATCCCTCTGGAAATAAAAGATAGAGAACAGAATATAAACATCCCGAAAGGTGAATCCGCTTTTGCATTGTGGACAGTAAAAATTCCCGACGGACAAGAAGCGATAGGCATCCGCATTGTGGCGACGGCAAACGGAATGAGCGATGGCGAACAACACGCTTTGCCCGTACTCTCCAATCGAACGCTGGTAACCGAGAGTATGCCGATGCTGATTCGTTCAGGCGAAACTAAAAAGTTTAACTTCAGTGAGTTGGAAACGGCGAACTCTGCCACCGCCAAGCGAAAAACCTTTACGGTGGAGATGTCGGCCAATCCCGCTTGGTATGCTATACAAGCTCTGCCCTCGCTGGTGCAACCCACTTCAGACGATGCCATCAGTTGGTTCGTCGGCTATTCGGCCAATCGGTTGGGCAGCTTCATCCCACAAAAATATCCGCAAGTGGCACGAGTGGTACAAGCCTGGACACAACAAGGTGGAACGGCAGAAACACTGTTGTCTGCTTTGCAGAAAAATGAAGAGCTGAAAAACATACTGTTACACGAAACACCTTGGGTGTTGCAAGCCGAGTCCGAAGCGGAACAAAAACAGAACTTAGCCTTACTGTTCGACCTAAACAGAGCTACGGACCAAGCTGCACGAGCAATAAATAAGCTGAAGGAGATGCAAACTGCCGACGGAGGGTTTGCGTGGTTCAACGGCTTTTCCTCCAGTTTCGACATCACGCAATATATCCTGTTCGGAATGAAGCGTTTGCAACAAATAGACGGCAAAAACGAGAACAGCGAAATGCTGGTGCGTGCTGTGCAGTATATCGACCGAGAGGTGGCAACCCGATTCGCTCGCGAACAGAACCCGACGCACCTTGCTACCTGGCAGATGGAGTATCTGTACATACGCTCGCTGTATGCCGATGTAGTGCCTACCCCAAAAGCTCGTCAGGCTATTGATTACTACACCCGCATAGCGGAGAAAACGTGGCAAAAAAGCAGTTTGTACAAGCAATCGCTGCTGGTACCAATATTGCTGAGCAACGGTAATAAAGCGTTGAGCAACAAAGTGATAGCCTCGTTGCGGGAGCTTGCCACCACATCGCCCGAAATGGGAATGTATTGGGCTAACAATAAGGAGAGTGTATTCTTTGCACAGTCGGCATTGGGCGTTCACACTTTTTTAACAGATGCCTTTGCCCAAAGCGGGGCTTCTGCCACCGAGATGGACGAGCTGAAACTGTGGTTGCTCCGTCAGAAGCAGGCCAATGGATGGAACAACTCTCTATCTACGATGGTGGCCGTATATACATTGTTGAGTACGGGTAATAATTGGTTCGATGGGTCGGGCAACATCATCTTGCAAGTAGGTGATAACAAGATAGATACCTCGAAATCGGAAGTAGGCACAGGTTATACGAAACATCAGTGGCGTGGCGATGCCATCCAACCCGAAATGAAGCACATCACGGTGAAAAATGCCGGCACAGTACCTGCTTACGGTGCCGCCTATGTGCAATATACCGAACAGGCAGACAAGGTGCAACAACATACCGCTAAGGAGCTGAGTGTTACCAAAATACTGATGAAGGAGGTGAACGGCTCGTCGGGCAAAGCGTTGCAAGAGCTGGCTGCCGATGCCACATTGGAAGTGGGCGACCGAGTGGTGGTGCGTTTGGTGGTGCGTACCGACCGCAGTATGGATTTCGTCCATCTGAAAGATATGCGTGCCGCTTGCTTCGAGCCCGTAGAGCAACTTTCGGGTATTCGATGGAACGCATCGGCAATGTACTATATGAGCAATCGTGATGCTTCTACCAGCTTCTACTTCAATCACTTGCCAAAAGGCACTTACGTGCTGGAGTATGCCGTACAAGTGGCACGCAAAGGGGAATATCAAAACGGAATTGCTACTGTGCAATGCTTGTATGCACCCGAATTTGTGTCGCACTCGCAAGGCAGTTGGGTGAAAATTCGTTAGTATTTTCTTCCTCCGAAAAATATAAATGGGGGCAGTTATAAGGCTGTCCCATTTATATATTTTTGTTATGTGTAAAAAAGTGGAATATAATTTGCTAGTTCCAAATATTACCCATTACTTTGCATAATGTATTAAAGTGTTTTTTTTTGTTAAATATGAAAATTGCCTTATGAAAACTTTTAGATTACTTTTCTGTATCGTAGCATTATTGCTTTGCCACCTCTTGAGTGCCCAAAAAACAAAAGGGATGCAGCAAGAAACATTTACCTACGTTAGTGCTGGAAATCAGTCCCTTGATGGCAGATTGTATTTGCCGTCCGGTTCTCCCAAGGGTGTAATTGTAGATAACTATTTGTGGATAAAGGGTTCCACCATTCCCGAAATGGAATGTCCTCGATTCGACACAGCAACGGATTCGTTGGTGTTTCAGGGCATTGTAGAGTACGTAAACAGAGGCTATGCCGTGCTAATGCTAAGGCATTGGTTGGGAAACATTACAGGCTATGAAGCTACCGGAAAGATACCCGATAACTGGGCGACAAATCCATCCGAAGCCATCACTCAAACGCTGATTGATACATACAAAAGGCTGAAAAAGGACGAGCGTTTCCGAAATGTCCCCGTAGGGGTAACAACAAATGCTTCTATCTGGTCCACCTTTTTGATGAAAAGTCTTGCGTCGGGCGGTAAGGTAGCCGATTTTGCTATTGTAAATGGTGTGCCTGTGGGTACAGGATTGGAGGAGATGGTATATGGAATGAAGCATCTACCTTCGGGAGATGTTCGAGTGAAAGGTATGCTGCTGCTGCTGATGAAGATGCGAGAGGAACTGAATAAAAATATTCCGGAGGATAAATTTGTGTGGGATGTGTGGGACAAGATTGCTCAATTTAACCAAACTATTCAGCCTCAGGAGGATAATGCTACCGTTCGCAAGCGAGCAGAAAATTACCTGATGGAAGCCTACAAGTGTGATGACACCACGGCACAAGCCGGTTTGTTGGTACAGGCTTTGGTGCAAGCCCTTTATTTCCCTTGGCAAATGGAGTATATGCTGTGGAATGGGCGAGAAGTGTTACCTAAAATAGAAGTGCCCACATTGATATTATATCCTGAAAATACGCAGGCAATGGATGTAAAGGTGGCGAATGAACGCATTTCAGCATTGGCAAATAAGTGGTTGAGTACCACAATA
>JBHBVA010000240.1:0-8196 GCA_041793355.1 Bacteroidota bacterium
CCCAATGTGTATTTGGACGAAAACATTCTAAGGTCGTGCCAAACGTATCGCCACCTTTTCACCCAATTGGCGAAAGCCTTAATTGCCGAAGGCAAAAAGGACAAGGCTTTGAAGGTACTCGACCGTTGTATGCAAGTGCTACCTCCTACCACCGTGCCTTACGGAGGTGATTGCGTGGGAATTGCCGAAGCCTACAATCAAATAGGGCAACGCAGCAAAGCCGAAACTATACTGAAAGCAGTGGAAGATAGAGCTATGCAAAATTTGGTGTGGTACAATCGCCTGACAGACTACAAGGTAGATGCCGCCATACAAGAAATAATCGTGCATTTGAATACGCTAAACGGTGTTGCAAATGCCTATCGTAGCATCCAACCGGAGAAATACAAGGCTTTGAAAAACAAGTTGATAGAATTTGCACGCATCTACTATGCCAAAAATGCCTATCGCTTGGGAAATTGGCTGATGAAGGATATGACAGACGAGGCATTGGTAAATTATCACACGGCACAGGACAGCACTCAACGTAACCTCGCTGAATTTGTAGCGACAGCCACAATGCAGGTGATGCAAGAGTTTAGCCCTGCCTTGTTGCAAGAATATCAACGCCCGACCTCAACAGAGGACACCGCAAACGCATCAGAATAGGGTATTACAAATAAAAGTGAGGCTGTTACACATCATAAGTTTACAGCCTCGCTTTTTATTCTTCAAAAGGCAGATTACAATTTCTTCTATGCTCATAGAACAACCACCCCGTATTTATCGGATGCTTTTTCGCAAGGCACTATGGCGGCTTATCCCCGAAAACAAGCACGAAAAGGTAGTATATCTCACCTTCGACGATGGTCCCATACCCGAAACCACCGAGTGGATTCTCGACACACTTGCTCGCTACAACGTTGTTGCCACCTTTTTTTGTGTGGGCGACAATGTTTGCAAGTATCCGCATTTATACCGTAAAATTCTTGAAGCCGGACACCACGTAGGCAATCACACCCACAACCATCTGCAGGGCTTATTCAGCTCCACCACACGCTTTCTCTCCAACGCAAAAGAAGCCTCCCGGTGGATACAATCTCCTCTGTTTCGCCCTCCGCACGGTCATATGCGGATACCTCAAACATTGAAAATAAGCAAACTATACAAAGTGGTAATGTGGGATGTGGTTACACGCGATTACAGCAAACATATCACTCCCGAAAACGTGTTTCAAAACGTAAAACGCTATACCCGCAACGGCTCCATCATAGTATTTCACGACTCCATCAAGTCGCAACAAAACGTAAAAGAAGCTCTTCCTCGCTCCATCGAGTGGCTAATCAGTGAAGGTTATGAGCTAAGAGCAATTCCGTATTAAGCAGTTTAGAAACAGGGCTTTTTTTTCCTTTAGGCGTGTAGAAATATAAACAAGCCTGTAAACATTTCGCCCTGCAAAAACGTTGTAGTGAACGATAATAGTAGGGCAAAAAATCCTATCTGTCAGTAGAAATATACATTAATAAATAGATAAAAATAGAAGCAAACAAAATGAAAATCGGATTTGTAGGACTCGGTAAAATGGGTGGCCGCATGGTGGAACGCCTTTTGAATTTCGGACACGAAGTGGTAGCATACAACTTAACGCAAAAGGAGGTGGACGAAGCTGCTGCCAAAGGAGCTATCCCCGCAACAAGCCTTAGCGACCTCGTGAGCAAATTAGAGGGTCGTAAAGTGGTGTGGCTGATGGTGCCTGCGGGCAAACCTGTGGAGGAGAACATCAGCGAGTTGCTTACTTTGCTTAATGCCGACGACATCATCATCGACGGAGGTAACAGCTACTGGCGTGAAACTGTGGAGCGTGGCAATCGCATCAAGGAGAAAGGCATCCATTATTTGGATTGTGGAACCAGCGGTGGTGTGTGGGGCTTGCAAAACGGCTATTGCCTGATGTACGGCGGTAACAAAGAAGCTGCCGACTATGTGGAGCCTATCTTCAAAAGCCTTGCCCCCGAAAACGGCTATCTGTACTGCGGTGAGAGCGGTGCGGGACATATGGTGAAAATGGTGCACAACGGAATAGAGTACGGTATGATGCAGGCATATGCTGAAGGTTTCGAGATAATGAAAAAATCGCCTTACAACGTGGATTTAGAGAAAATTTCTCGTGTATGGATGCAAGGCTCGGTGGTGCGTTCGTGGTTGCTCGAACTCATTGGCAACGCATTGGAGGGCAATGTGGAGCTGGATGGCATCAAAGATTACGTGGCAGATAGTGGCGAAGGTCGCTGGACTGTGCAAACGGCTATCGACTTTGATGTGCCTGCTCACGTTATCACATCGTCGTTGTTCACTCGTTTCGAGTCGCGTCAAGAGTCGTCGTATGCAATGAAGTTGCTTGCCGCTATGCGTAACCAATTTGGCGGACACGAAATCAAAAAAGGATAATCATCTGCTTGTCAGATGAATAAGTGGGGGCGAAAGAATATTTGCCCCTATCTTTTATTTTTTTCTCGAACCCGAAAAACATATTTGTTCTGCATGAACAATATTGTTTCGGACAACATTTTACCAAACAAAATGAGTACAAAAGCAAAAATACAAAACCAAGCATTGGTCATTTTCGGAGCGTCGGGCGATTTAACTTATCGCAAGTTGTTGCCTGCCGTGTTCGACTCGTTTGTACAAAAGTCGTTGCCACAAAATTTTGCGGTATTGGGTGTTGCACGCAGTGCGATGACGGACGAGGCTTTTCGTGCCAAAATGAAAGACGGCATCCGTCAGTTTGCCTCTCTGCGAGATAGCAACGAGCGGTTGATAGACGACTTTTTGGCATCGGTGTATTACTTGGCAATGGACACTACCACCGGCACCGATTACGGTAAGCTGAAAGAACGTTTGCAACAGCTTGATAATGAAAATGGTGTGGAAGGTAATTATATCTTCTATCTTTCTACTCCACCATCGTTGTACCCCAAGGTTCCCACCTTTTTAGCGGAGCAGGGACTGAATCGTGACGGCGATAAAATACGTCGCATCGTTATCGAAAAACCATTCGGGACGGATTTGCAGTCGGCTATCGACCTCAACAAGCAGCTGTTTGAACATTACGATGAGGAACAAATTTATCGCATCGACCACTATTTGGGCAAGGAAACAGTACAAAACATTTTGGTAACTCGCTTTGCCAATGGTATTTACGAGCCTCTGTGGAACAGAAACTATATTCAACGGATAGAAATTACCGCTGCCGAAAGTATAGGTGTGGAAAACAGAGGTAAATACTACGACGAGTCGGGGGCTTTGCGGGATATGATACAAAACCACTTGTTGCAACTGCTGGCTGTGGTAGCAATGGAGCCTCCGATGAGTTTAGATGCCGCAGCCATCCGCAACGAAAAGCTGAAAATATTTCAAGCCATCCGCCCTTATAACGATAGCGAGCTTATTACCAATGTGATACGTGGTCAATATACCGAAGCTAATGTGAAAGGAAAGTATATGCGGAAATATCGCGACGAAGCCGACGTAGCTCCCGAATCGAGGACGGAAACTTACGTGGCGATGAAGCTCTTTATCGACAACTGGCGTTGGGCAGGTGTACCTTTCTACATTCGCACAGGTAAGCGGATGCCTACACGTGTGTCCGAAGTGGTGATTCATTTTAAGCCCACACCGCAGACACTCTTTATCGACAACGACGACTATCGCAATACCGGTAATCAGCTTATTCTCCGCATTCAACCCAACGAAGGTATTTTGTTGAAAACAGGAATGAAAGTGCCGGGCAAAGGCTTTAACGTGAAAAACGTGAATTTGGATTTCCTTTATTCCAGCCTGCACGAAACCTACTTGCCCGATGCTTACGAGCGTTTGTTGCTCGACTGTATGATGGGCGATGCCTCGCTCTACACACGTGCCGATGCGTTGGAGCATACGTGGCGATTTGTACAACCGATACTCGACTTTTGGAAGAACAATCCCGATGCACCACTATACGGCTATCCCGCAGGAACGTGGGGACCGGAATGTGCCGACCGCCTTATCGAAGGGGAAAATCAAGCGTGGCGTAATCCGTGTAAAAACCTATCGGACGACGGGAACTATTGCGAACTATAATTCTGAAAATTAAGACAGTATGAATCAACTACATATATCTGCCGAACGGACGGAATTATATGCTCGGTTTACGGAGTTTATAAGCTCGTTGCTTGCTCGGCAATCCACTGTAAGCATCGCTCTTTCGGGTGGCGAAACACCCAAAGCCTTGTTCGACTATTGGGCTGCTCAACCCGATGTTTTGGACTGGAATAGGATATTGTTTTTTTGGGGCGATGAGCGTTGCGTTGCTCCTACCGATAGCCAAAGCAACTACGGAATGACCAAGCAGCACCTGCTGGACAAAGTGCCGGTGCCTGCCACAAACATTTTTCGCATTGAAGGTGAGAATAATCCCGAAAGCGAAGCAACCCGATACGGAAAGCTACTGTGCGAAGTGTTGCCACAAAAAGACGGATTGCCTCAGCTGGATGTAGTGATGCTCGGTTTGGGTACGGACGGGCATACGGTGTCGATTTTTCCTCACCAAATAGGTTTGTGGGATGCTCCGCAACCTTGTGTGGTGGCACAACACCCTGACAGCGGACAGTTGCGGGTGAGCCTTAGCGGAGGAGTGGTGAATAATGCTCGTTATGCGGTGTTTCTTGCCACCGGAGCCAACAAGCAGGAAAAAGTGCAAGCCATCATTGCCAATCGCTCTGCTGTGCAGGATGTTTATCCGGCTGCTCGTGTGCAACCCACATCCGGGCAGCTGCATTGGTTCTTGGACGATGAGGCTGCAGCACTTATTTCAAAACCTTAATACACTCACACATATACATCTACGCTACGTCAAAGTGAGAATACTTTCTCCTTTTCACAAAAGCATAGGTATCAAGGGGTTCATCCCGGATTATTCGTAAGGGCGTACCGAAATACGTCCTTACGTTTGTAAAACATTGTGTATAAAGGCTTAACCAACTGTTTTCCCAAAAACTATCTAATGCTGTGCATTAGAAAAAAAATATAGACACAATTCACCTGTTAATCAAACAGTTACAACTCCACTTACCTCCAATACGCAACTTGAATTGAATGTGGCGTATCTATCTTTCCACCTCTTCTTCTAAACTCTCTATTTTCTGATAGTTCCGTACTGCAATTTTCTTTGCTTCCACTTTTTTCTACATAAAGTTACCCTTTCGTTTATAAAAAAGTGCTACCTTTGCCGGCACAATTCGGGTTTCGCTTCTGTCGTCCGGCGGAAGGAAATAATAGGGAATTAGGTGCGAATCCTAAACAGTCCCGCTGCGGTATTGCCTCGGTGAGGTTTTGCAACACTTTTAGTCACTGGTTGCTTCATAACAAGAAGCTCAAGCTGGGAAGACTGCAAAGCTTGGCTAAGTCCGAAGACCTGCCCGTAATTGGTATTTGAGGTTTCGAGGCCTTGCGAGGAACAGGCTCGAAGTACACCTATTTTACATCCTTTTTTTCGAAAGGCTGAGTATTTGGAGAACGGGCATTCTCTTTTTCGAATTTGGTAGTTATGTATTTTGTTTTGCCCCTTCTTGCTCACCATTCGCAGTGTGTGATGTTTTAGCCTTTACACAAATCGGCTTTGTAAGAAGAGCTATTGCACGCATGCCAACAACGAAAAATACGGAAACAACAATTTGTCCTATTCAAAGAGGATTGAAAGTTGGGTTCCGTATTTTTTTATTGCTAAAAAAAGCGCAAAGCGTCGCTTTTACACGAACACTTTCCGCTTTTGAACATTCTTGACAAGTAGCCAACAGCCTCGCTATTGCACTCCGCCACCCAATGCTTTATACAAATTCACGGATGCTTGTAGCTGTTCCAATTTATCGCTTACACGTCCCAGCTTTGCCTGTAACAGACTTGTTTCGGCCGAAATGATTTCCAAATAGTTGGCTTCTCCCGCATTACGCAACAAGTGTGTGTACGACACCGATTTTTGCAAAGCGGCTATTTGTTTATCACGTATCTCATTCTTTTTCAATGAATTTTGATAGGTAAACAATATATCGGACACTTCGGCACCTGCTTCATTTACAGCCTTTTTGAACGAGAGCAAAGCTATCTCTTGTGCGGCCTTAGCCGAACGCAACCCGGCTGACAGTTGCCCTTGATAAAACAGCGGTTGAACAATGCCACCTACCACCGACAAAAAGAGGTTTTCGGGCTTGAAGATACCGCTCAAACTACCGCTACCAAAACCTACTGTGGCTGAAGACAACGAAAGCGTGGGGTACATATTGGCACGAGCCACATTAGTCAGCTCGAATGCCGACCGAAATGCCAACTCGGCACTTTTCACATCGGGACGCTGAGCCAACATCTGAATGGGAATACCTGCATCCATTTCTGCCGGAACAGTTTGCGTGGCAAAAGTTCCTCGCTCTATCCGTCCGGGAGTTCGTCCCAACAGTACGCTCAAAGCATTTTCCGTTTTACGAATATTCATCTCCAACGCAGGCACATTCAACTCCGTGCTGTGCAAAGTGGCACGTGTTTGCTCCACAGCGGCAGCATTCACTTGTCCGGCTTTCCACATTTGCTCGTAAGTGTCCAATGTTTCTTTCAGCAAAGCGATGGATTCTTTGGTAACCCTCAATTGTTCATCGAGCGATAAAAGTGTGTAGTAATACGTTGCTACTCCGGCTACAACATTGGTTTGCACCAAGTTGCGAGCCTCCATCGTTTGCAAAAACTGAGCATAACTTGCACGTTTTTGAGCACTCAACTTTCCCCATACGTTCAGTTCCCATTGCACTTGCAATCCAATAGAATATCTGTTCGTATAGTTTGAGAGTACTTTAGTGTCGTCATTAGCATCCTTGTAGGACGTACGGTTGTGCGTATCCATTATACCCACTCCCACATTCGGAAAATAGGCTTGTTTTGCCTGCTTCAACGAGGCACTTGCCTGCTCTATCCGATACAAGGCACTTTGCAAATCGTAGTTGTTTTTCAAACCCTCCTCTATAAGCGACTGCAACTGAGCGTCCTTGAAGTAGCTCCGCCAATTGAGCCAAGCCTCCGACACAGTAGATGCGGTGTCAGCTCCGACCTGCGAGCCCAACATCTGTTGCACATCCACCTGAGGTGCTTTATAAGCCTTTTGCGTGAGCTTACAGGAAGTTACTGCTGCTGAGAGCATTACCCCCAACAGCAATGTTCTGCTTATTTTATTGTATCTCATAAAAAACTTTTATCCTTGTTGTTTGATTATCACCTCGTCGTTGGAATTTATCATCCCCGACTTACTAAATTTATCCTGAATAGTTTGGAAAATGATGTAAAGCGAAGGAATAACCAATACCCCGATAAGCGTACCTACCAACATACCGCCGATGGCTGCAATACCAATAGATTTGTTGCCCACAGCACCGGCTCCGGTAGAAAGTGCCAGTGGCACAAGCCCGGCAATGAAAGCAAACGAGGTCATCAAAATAGGGCGAAGACGTGCCACAGCACCTGTTACCGCCGCTTCAATAATGCTCATTCCCTCCTGACGGCGTTGCACTGCATATTCCACAATGAGGATTGCATTTTTGGCAAGCAAACCTATCAACATTATCAGCGATATTTGCACGTAGATATTGTTGGTAATGCCCGTTCCCGACATCATCGCTATAAAGATGAAAACGTACACACCCATCAAGCCCATCGGCAACGAAAGCAATACGGCCAAAGGCAGAATATAACTCTCGTACAATGCAGCCAAAAGCAAGTAGATGAAGACGATACACAAACCAAAAATCAAGTATGTTTGGCTACCGCTATTCGCCTCCTCGCGAGAAAGCCCCGAATATTCGTAGCTGTACCCTTCCGGCAATACCTCGCCGGCAACACGGCTGATTGTCTGCATCACATCCCCCGTACTTTTACCTGCATAATAGTTGGGGATAATGGTTAATCCCATCGATGTAAACATATTGAATCGGTTGATAGCTTGCGGCCCTGTAACATCTTTCAAAGTAATAAACTCCGTGATGGGAGCCATTTGTCCCGACGATGTTTGCACATAAATTCCCTCCAAATCCGATGCGTTTTTACGATATTCGGGCGAAGACTGCACCATAACACGATATTGCTTACCATAAAGGTTAAAATTGGATACATACATACTACCGATGTAAGACTGCAAAGTACCCA
>JBHBVA010000241.1:0-7383 GCA_041793355.1 Bacteroidota bacterium
TTTTAAAACAATAAACATCATAAACACACCATACAAAAAATGAAAAAAGAGATACTTGTACTCCACTATCCGAACTGTGGAACGTGTAAAAAAGCCTTGAAGTGGCTTGCCGAAAATAAGATAGAAGTTGCGTTGAGAGATATTGCCAAGGCGAATCCCACAGCGGAGGAGCTGACGGAATGGATTGCGAAGAGCAATCTGCCTACATCCAAATTTTTCAACACGTCCGGACTGATTTACAAAGAACGAAATTTGAAAGATGTGGTGAAAACGGCTTCACAAGACGAGCTTATAAAACTGCTTGCCGAAAACGGAATGTTGGTAAAACGTCCGCTGGTGATAGCAGAAGGCTTTGTTTTGGTGGGCTTTAAGCAAGAGGAATGGACTGAAAAGTTGCTTTAACCAACCCTTTTGCATTCCCCCTTTTGGGACACACAAAAATAGTTTGTAGATGGAAACGGAAGAGGTTCACAAAACAGGTGAGGAGGCGAGTGTAGCTTTACCTCAAAAACCCAAGAAAAGTTGGCGACGTAGGGTATGCAAATGGGCTATGCTCGTGTTGCTGTCTTTGTTGCTGGGCATTGGTCTGCTTTACGCACTTTTGCAAATATCGGCGGTGCAGCAACAATTGCTCCGATGGGCTGTGGCCGAACTATCGCACAAAACAAAAACCAAAGTTTCCATCGGGAAAATAGATTTGAGTCTTTTCCGCTCGGTGGTGTTGCAAGACGTATTTATTGCCGACCAAAGACAAGATACATTGCTGTTTGCCAAGCAGTTGGATGCAGAGGTAGATTTGTGGCAACTTCTAAATAACAAGCTGGTAATCAATGGCATCGGGTTGCACCATTTTTATGCTAATATTTATCGGACAAACGAGCAGTCGGATTATAATTACCAATTTTTGGTAGATGCTTTTTCGTCGGCAGACACGGTGCAGGACACGCAACCGAGCAAGCTCGTTATCAGCATCAAAGATATTAGGCTTCGCGGAGGACGCTTGCATTTTCAAACGCTGTCGGCACAAGAAACTCCACGCGTTTTTAACGCCTCTCGTGTGCGTTTGCACGATGTGGAGGCCGACATTGCTTTGCCTTACTTGCTTTCGTATCAAATGGATGTGGAGGTGAAGCACTTAAAGGCGACTGATGTTTCGGGATTGTGCTTGCAGGACTTATCGCTACAGATAAGCAGGCGGGGTGCCGATTTTGCGTTGAAAGAAGCCAAATTGCATCTGGATAATTCCACCATTTATATTCCGCTGGCAAACTATAACTTTTGGAACAAGCAAGGTGAAGTCGCTTTGGAACGCATCAAGCTATCGCCACTTGATTTAAGTTATTTCTTGCCTGTTGCCAAAAAATTGAAAGACGATATTACATTGGAGGGACGTGTTCGTACGCATTTTCCACAAGTGGAATTAGACAGCCTTCTGTTGTCCTACAGTTCCGGAATGCACGCTGCGATAGATGCTCAAATAGAAGATGTTACGGCTTATCATAAATCTCCCTTGTCGATAAATGTCCGCCGGTTGAAAGTTAATCAGCAAGCCTTGCAGGATTTTGCCTCATTGGCAAGCAACTCGCAACCTTTGCCCACACAGGCGAAAGCTCTGGGGGACATACATTTACGGGCTACAGCTTCGGGTACGTTGCAACAGCTGGCTATTGATGCCGAAACTTGGACAGCAAAAGGAGCCGTGCAAACCAAGGCTAAACTGTCTGCCGATAGTTTATTGGAGAGTATATCGCTGACGGCAGATGTGCAAACACAAAATTTCGATTTGTCGTTTGTAGGGATACAAGGCTTGGGACACTTATCGGCAATGGCAAATATCAAATATGAGCAAACGCCTAAACAACCCCTATTGGTTGAAGCGAAAGGGTTAGTTCATTCGTTGATGTATGATGGTAAAAAGGTGCAGGATGTTCGCTTTTCGGCAGCTTATACTCCCGATTTTATGAAAGCCGACTTGCAAGGCGATACTCCTTTCGGTAGTTTGGCGGCCAATTTCTCTTCGCAAGGGGGGAAACAACCGGTTTATAAGTTTTCGGGAGATGTAAAAAATCTGGTAATCAATACTTTTTATAAGAATGAAAATTGGGGTAATCCATTGCTTACAACCTCTTTCGAAGGGGATATTTCCGGCTCCGATGGTGTAGGGTTTAGTGGCTATGCCCAACTTAAAGACCTCACGGTAAGCGATGCCGATAAGGTGTTTTCGTTGGGTGATATTCGTTTCGATGCCGGCAAATCCGAGTCGGGAGAGGACTTTATGAGCATAAATTCGTTGGTGGCAAATGCCCGCATCGATGGCAAAATCCGTTTGTCTACGCTGATGGACGAGGCTTGCAACATAGCCTATCGTTATATGCCTCAGTTTGTTTACGCATCGCGGAAAAAAACTACATATAACAATTTCCGTTTGGAGGCTCAACTGAAAGATGTATCGCAAATATCGCAACTGTTGGCACTGCCTCTGCAACTGCCAAAACCTATGCTCATAGAAGGTGAAGTGAGTACGCACACAAAAACTATTTCGCTTAGCGGAAAAGTTCCCGAACTAAACTACGGAGAGGGTAAAGTACGCAATGCCGTGTTTGACCTTTCGGCGGCAGGCGAACAAATGCAGATGAATGTGCACTCGTTTTATACCTTGAAAGACAATAAGATGGAGCTTGAGCTGAATGCTGATGCAAGCTCGGAGACCATACGCACGCAAATCACTTACACGAACGATGCCGATGACCTATCGGTGGGGGGACAGGTGGACTCATACTTCTTTTTCGACAGAAACAAGAAAAAACAGCTCGTATCTCATTTGCATATTCTCCCCTCGATGATTTATATCAACGACCTCCGCTTTATGCTTACGGAAGCCAATCTGATAAACGAAAACGGACGCACACACGTTTCGGGGCTGGGGATGAAGTACGAGAATAAGGACTATTTGCAGATAAACGGAGTGGCATCCGCCAGTGCGGAAGATGTGTTGCACATCAATTTTATAAAGGCCCCCATAGCTCAGCTGCTTGCCGCCTTCAACATTCAGGAAACCAATGCAACGTTGGACGGAGATTGGGAAATAGCATCGGCAACGGGGCAACCACAGATTGCTACCACCGACTTTTTGGTGAAAGACATTGTTTTGCAGGGCGACACATTGGGTACCGTGCAGCTAAACAGTAAATGGGACGAAAGCAGAGAAGCCGTGCTTGTAGAAGCATTGTTGCAACGGGACAAACGTGACCTGGCTCAGGTGGACGGACACGTTTTCACCAAAGGCGATTTGGGGTTGGACATCAACGTGGCGATGAACAAAATGCCTTTGGCCTGGATGCTACCCTTTGCCAAAGGTACACTCAACCGATTGAAGGGTGAGCTTGCTTCGCAGGTGAACGTAAAAGGCTCGCTGTCGAACCCCGACATCAATGGTTGGTTGGGAATTTCGGACGGAGAGTTTGGCATCGACTACACGAATGTTACTTACCGAGTTTCGGACACCATACGTGTAGCACGCAACAAGATAGGGTTCAACAATCTGCAAGTAACCGACCCATCGGGCAACAAAGGATATTTGGATGCGGAGGTTATGCACGATGGCTTTGCCAATTTTCGCTACAAGCTGAATGCTCGTATATCCAACTTTATGGTGATGAATACCGAACACCGCACAGACAGCCTGTTTTACGGAAAAGTATATGCTACCGGCACTGTGGCGGTGCAAGGCGATGCACAAGAGATGGACGTAACGATGAACGTGCAAAATGGCAGAAACTCAAACTTTACGATGGTGGTTCCGCAAACCGAAACAGCAATGCAATACAACGGCATTGTGTATATCAACACTCCGAAAGATACCGCATCGGTGAAAGACGAAAGTGTACCGGAAATCGCCACCGCCAACGATATGGCAATACGAGTAAAAGGGCAGATGAAGTTTACCGACCAACTGAAACTGAATATTTTGCTGGAACAAAGCAGTGGAAACACCTCCATACACGCCACAGGCAATGGTACAGTGGATTTTACTTACGACGGATTGACGGGCGGTAGTAGGGTATTAGGCTCCTATCACTTGAGCAAAGGCGACGTAAACATCGGTTTGCAACGCATATCGAATATGAATTTTGAAATTGGCGAAGGCAGTAAGCTCACTTTCAAAGACGACCCTATGCAAACAGCATTCGATATAACTGCCTACAAGCAATTGCGAGCCAGTTTGAGTTCGTTGGACGAGAGCTTTGCCACCGACCAAAATTTAACCTCTACCCGTGTGGATGTGCAATGTATGCTGGGCATACAAGGCGATATGAACCAAATGTCGCTGCGGTATGATGTGTTGTTGCCTAATGTAAGCGATGACGTTCGCAAAAAGGTAAAGGCTCTGATTGCTACAGACGAACAGAAAACCCAACAGTTTGCCTATCTGATGTTTGTAGGTTCGTTTTACAACAATGCAGGCAACAATTCGCCTGCTACCAACAGCGTAGTTACCTCTGTGGCGTCGGGAGCATTGAATAAAACACTGGATGCCGTTTTCGGTAAAATGCTGGGCGACAAATGGAATATCGACACCTCCCTAACGGGAAGCGATGGCACTACCAACGGAATGGATGTAGATGTGAACGTTTCCACCAAGTTGTTCGACGACCGCATGCAGGTGAAAACCAATTTGGGTTACCGTTCGGCCTCCACACAAACAGGTGCAGAAGAAAGCTTTGTAGGCAATGTAGATGTGGAGTATGCTCTATCAAAATCGCTGAAAATGAGGGTGTATAACAAGCAAAACGATAAATATTACCAGCAAGCCTCCACCATTCAAGGCGTAGGTGTAGTATATACGCGCGAGAGCAAGCGGTTTAGCGAACTTTTGTTCGGGCTTTTCCGCAAGCGGAAGCCTGTGCCATCTGCCAAGCAGGGGAAAAGCCAATAGCTATGAAACATCCGTAATATTCGGCTATCGCTTCATCACGATGCGTTCGCCCAAATGCTTCGCCAAGAACCGACGGATTTCACCCAGTCGGGATATTTCTTGCATCAGTTGCACTATTTTGTCGTTATCACCTTGTTCCTGAGCCAAAGCAAGTTGGTCTTTCAACTTTTTCAGATTTTGTAGCACGTGTTCGTTTTTCAGTTCCGTAACCACACGCGGAACGGTGTTTATCAGATTTTGAACCTCTGCCAAAGGCGTTTCTTCCACCGTTACATTTTCGCCATATTGGCGGAGATGTATTTTGCTCAGCTCGTAGCGGTCGAACAACAAATCGGCAGCTATGCCACTCACTTCGGGGTCGGTATGTCGCAAAAAGTATTGTTGCGGATTAAATTTTTCATCGGCAAGATGCTCCAAACTCTCCTGCAAAATGGTACGAAAAACGGGAGTTACCAGCTCCATCTCATCGCGTTCCAAGTCGTATTGCACATATTCGGCCACCTGCATATTGTCTTCAACCACCTCTCCCTCCTTGCTGTATATCAGATGTTTATGTGCATATCGCACCAAGTAGTATGCCACATTTCGCTCAAACGGATACAAAGGCGACTGCTTTGTTTGTACTGAGGATAAAGGAGTAGCTTCCGAAACGGGAGGAGCTAAAGGATAATCGGCCGGAGGTGGAGGAAAATCCCCTTCGGGAGGCAAAGGCACATCATCGGTAGCAGGAGGAGGGGGAAGTGGTGCCCCCAACATTCGCCGATGGTCATCGTCGGCTTGTCGGCGGGCCTTTGCATTGTCAGCCTTTCGTTGTACTTCGGCATTTATTTGCTGTTGTTTACTTATTTCGGCCACCAAAGCAGCCTCATCCACATTGAGTAGCGACGTACATTCCCTCACGTACACCGAACGCAAAATACCATCGGGGATAAGCGATATACTGTTGGCCACGTCGCTGATAAGCTCTGCCTTTTTGATGGGGTCGTTGCCGGCTTCGCTGAGCAAAACCTGTGCCTTGAAGCGAATAAAATCGGTTTCGTGTTCCGACAAATAGGCAAGCAGTGCCGTAGCGTTGTGCTTGCGGGCAAAGCTGTCGGGGTCGTCGCCATCGGGTAGCAGAGCCACCTTCACTTTCATTCCGGCTTTCAGCAGCAGGTCGATACCCCTCAGTGCCGCCTTGATGCCGGCAGCATCGCCATCGTAAAGCACGGTGATGTTTTCGGATAGTCGCTGTATCAGTTTTATTTGCCCTTCGGTGAGGGCTGTACCCGACGATGCCACCACGTTTTCGATTCCTGCCTGATGCATCGAAATCACGTCCGTATATCCCTCTACCAAATAGCAACGATTGTGCTTGGCAATGGCCTGCTTGGCAAAATATATGCCATACAAGTGGTCGCTTTTGTGATAAATAAGACTTTCGGGCGAATTGACGTATTTAGCCAGTTTGTCCGACTTACGCAGCACCCGTCCGCCAAATGCCACTACCCTACCCGACAACGTGTGAATGGGAAACATCACCCTACCCCAAAAGCGGTCGGATATGGTGCCGTCGTCCTTGCGGTACACCAATCCCGTTTGCAGCAGATACTCCTGTTTGAAGCCATTCTTCTCCGCTTCGTCGGCAAACGCTGTCCGCTGTTCGAGGCAATAACCCAATTGAAACTTTTTGACAATATCCTCGCGGAAGCCTCGCTCGCGAAAGTAGCTCAATCCTACGTTCTTCCCCTCAGGTGTATTATACAGTGTCTGCACAAAGTAGTTGCGGGCAAAGTCGTTGAGAATGAACAAACTTTCGCGTTCGCTTTGTTGCTGCTTCTCCTCATCCGAAAGTTCACGTTCCTGCACCTCGATGTTGTACTTTTTTGCCAAATATTTTAAGGCTTCGGGATACGACAGGTTTTCGAGCTTCATTATAAAGTGCACGGGCGAACCACCCTCGCCACAAGCAAAGCACTTGCAGATATTGCGGCCGGGCGACACCGAAAACGATGGGGTACGGTCCTCGTGAAAAGGGCACAAGCCCCGATAATCCGACCCTTTTTTTTTCAGAGCCACAAAGTCGCTCACCACATCGTATATCTGTGCAGCATCCAAAATGCGTTCTACCGTCTGCCTGTCTATCATCGCCTACTTAGGAATAGAGAAATCGCTAACAAACCACGAAAGTACAAATTTATTGGGGACAGTGCAAAGTTCATCCTGCAAGTTAACCGACCAAGCACACACTTCATCACCTCAAACGGTTAAAATTATGTTAAACGCCTAACCAAATTTGGCCCGACGTTTTTTTTTTTTGCTTTGCACGCCGTTTCTAAAAAAGCTCCCCCTGAGGGGAAAGAAAAACAAACGGCACAAGCGAGTTAATTCACAGTAATTCAATCAATTATTTCTTGTATGTATGTAAAGCAAACAAAAGAAAACTACGTTTTGCCGGAAGCTCAAAA
>JBHBVA010000242.1:0-7819 GCA_041793355.1 Bacteroidota bacterium
ACGTAGCAATCCCATCGCAATAGAGCGATGCACACCGATAGGACCACTGGTTACAATCTGCATCGGATTTTTCCCGACTGCAGGCATTGGCGGAAAATATTGCTCCGTAGAAAAATAGGCTTGCCGTGCGTAAAACCAATCTAATAAAAATGCTGATTGTAAGCCATATACGCCTCGCCCCGTGATGCGAGCGTGCAAATCGGTCCAGTTGCCGTATCCGCCCCCGTTTAAGTAGCGGTCGGCAATATTCATTCCACCCACATAACCTACCGTGCCGTCTATCACCACTACTTTTCGGTGATTGCGATAGTTCACACGATTGGTAAACAGCGGAAAACGTACCTCCAAAAAGGGAGCCACTTGCACACCTGCCAACTCCATCGGCTTGAAAAACGACGACGGCGTTTTCCATGAGCCCACATCGTCGTAAATAAAGCGAACTTCTACACCTTGCTTTGCCTTGCTTGCCAGCAAATTGGCAATTCTATTTCCCAGTTCGCCTTTTTCCACAATATAATATTGTATGTGTATGTGATGCTTTGCACGGCGAATATCCTCTTCCAATGCCGCAAATTTTTCTTGAGCGTGAGTGAACAGCTGCACCTCGTTCCCCAACAACACGGGCGAGTTGTCCACCTGTCGCAACAGGTGGCTCAATTGACGATACTCCGTCGGAACATCTTCATCCGCCTCTATGGCGGGATTGGCTACTGCCCGCTCCTTTACCCTGCGATATATTTGTTTGGAAATAAAACGTTTACGTCTGTTATCCTCTCCGAAAAGATAGTAAAGCAACAGTCCCGCTATGGGCAAAAAAATTAACACAAGCACCCACGCCAACGTTTTTACCGGATTGCGATTTTCGGCAATCACAAACACCACCAAGCTAATAACCGTAACTACATAAACGGCATTGAGTATGGAGTATGTAGTATCTATCCAAGTCATTGATTTTGTAATAGTTGCAATGCGATAAGCCCTATAAAAATAGCGATGGCGAAACTTGCCAGCGTGCCAATAAGCACATATTCGGTAGTGCGGATTTCTTGTGCTTTGCTAAGTTCGCCAAACCGAAAAACCGACTTCGCAGCCAGCAGAAAACCGACACTTTCGAGACTACCGACCAGAATGAAAGTCAGTATCAGGCACCTCTCCAAATAGCCAATCCATTTACCTGCATTGGGTAAACTTCTGCCGGCATTATGCGGTTCCCATTTTTTTATGAACAAGCTCAATAAAATGGAAGATGGCTGTAAAACAAGCAGATACGCTACCAATAATAACCAAAACGAAGTGGCATCTACCTCATTTTCAAAAAGCGACGTGAAGCACTCGTTACCGTCACCAAACAAAAGAAAGGTTATCAAAACAAGTGATGCGATATGCAGCAATTGGTCCAAAACAAAGTATTTCAGCTTGTTGGTAGCAGTACGAGTTTTAAGGAAATCTATCAAAAAGTGGGCAACAAACACCGCTACAGGCAATGCCCAAACTTCCCATTCGGCAACCACCACGTAGGCTACTACCGAGTGGATAGCTGCGTGCAACGACAGATATTTCCACTTGGTGGTCTGCTTATTAGAAGTTTTGCCTTTGCAAATGGCATCAGGTTGCAGGGGAAAATCTGCTACTACGTGGGCGAAAAACAGCTTCAGAAGTATCAAAACGCTCATTTTGCCATCTCCCTCATTATCAACAGCGAATATCGTTGCAAATAGCTGTCTATCAACTTCTTTTTTGCGGCACTCATCAGTTTACTTACAGTTTGCTCGCTCTTGTTTGTAGCAAAAGCTACCTCTTTTTGCGTTGTGTTGTGCAACAATATCTCGTATGCCACTTGTGCCTGCGGTAGCGTCCAATTGGAAACAATATCGTCAGCAAAAGCTGTGCTTACTTGCATCTCCTCATTGATGTGTTGCCATCGGGTATGCACCGACAGGCGATGTTTGCCAATGTCGTCCAACCCTCGCCCCGATAAGTGGAAAGCCTCTCCGTCGGATTCCAAAATCTTATCCGAGCGATAAGAAATTTCTCCCACCCCCAACGAGACACGGGCATCCCACAGCATCGTGCTTTCGGTAGGTGTTTTACTTTTTAAGCCAGCCCTGAACAGCAAAGCTATCCGCAATGCTTCTTCAAACCGCTCCACAACTATCTGCACACTGTCGCCACGGAAGAGTTCCATACGCAAAGGGGCTATCACTTGCAAATCGGATACCACCTCTCTGATGGCAGCCGACAGCTTATCCCGCCATTGTTGTGGCACGTCCGTAGAAGCTACAATGTCCGCTGTAATTACACCTATCATCTGCATAATGTACCTAAGAATGTGGTACAAAGATAAGAATTTGTTCGGAAAATCAGCCGTTTTTGGGTGATTTTCAAAAATCAGCCGTTTTTGGGTGATTTTCAAAAATTAGCCGTTTTTGGGTGATTTTTAGGTGGTAGAGATAAGCTTTGTTCACAATCTACCTCCCATCCGTAAACTTTCCATATAATCTTGAAGTATGATGGTGGCACTGATTTCGTCCACCAATGCTTTGTTTTGGCGAGCCTTTTTCTTCAGTCCGCCATCAATCATCGCACGTTGAGCAAGCACAGAGGTAAACCGCTCATCGTACCACTCCACCGGTATGTGCGGAAAAGTTTGTTGAAACTTTTGCACAAAGCTCTGCACTCTCTTCTGATTTTCAGAGGGTTGCCCGTTCGACTGCGTAGGTAACCCCACAACTACTACCTCTACCTGCTCTTTTGCTAAATAATCTTTCAAAAACGACAGCAGCTGCTCCGATGGCACAGTAGTCAGCCCATTGGCTATGATTTTCATCGTGTCCGACACGGCTATGCCTGTGCGTTTTTGTCCGTAGTCTATGGCAAGAAATCGTCCCATTGGCAAAAGGCTACAAGTGGTCGAAGTTTCGACGTTTCAGCACAAAGTCGCGTCCCAAATATTTTTCGCGAACTATCTCGTTTTCAGCTAATTGCTCGGCTGAGCCTTGAAACAGCACTCTCCCCTCGAAAAGCAGATAAGCACGGTCGGTGATGCTCAGGGTTTCATCTACATTGTGGTCGGTGATGAGAATACCGATGTTTTTGTATTTCAATTTGGCCACAATTTCCTGAATATCCTGCACGGCAATGGGGTCAACGCCGGCAAACGGCTCGTCCAACATTATAAAACGGGGGTTGATAGCCAAGCAGCGGGCAATTTCCGTACGGCGACGTTCACCTCCCGACAGTTGATCTCCCAAATTTTTCCGCACCTTGTGCAGGCGAAATTCGTCTATCAAACTTTCCAACTTCAACTTTTGGTCGTTACGCGATAAGGTGGTCATTTCCAGCACCGAACGGATATTATCCTCCACCGACATTTTACGAAACACGGACGCATCTTGTGCCAAATAGCCAATGCCTCGCTGTGCCCGCTTGTAAACAGGGAATTTGGTAATTTCTTGTTCGTTCAAAAATATTTTCCCGCCATTCGGAATCACCAGCCCCACGGTCATATAAAAAGTTGTGGTCTTCCCGGCCCCGTTAGGTCCGAGAAGCCCCACAATTTCTCCCTGCTTTACCTCGATGGAAACATTATCTACCACCGTGCGACTTTTGTATCGTTTTATCAGATTTTCGGTGCGTAGCACCATCTTCTCCGAAGCATTAAAGTCTGACATCACTCAAAATAATTAGAGGTCTATTATCGTATTCCAGCCGTGTACATCGGGTTGTTCGCCCAGTTGAATTGCCTGCAATTGGTTGTACAGCAGGGTCGAAATTTTTCCGGGAGCACCATCTTTCGAAATGAGATACGAAACACCTTTTTCTACATCGTCCACACGGCTGATGGGGCTGATTACGGCAGCCGTTCCACACATTCCGGCCTCTTCAAATGTCGATAATTCTTCCTCCGGAACGGGGCGTTGCTCCACCTTTAATCCGTTGTCCAAAGCCAGTTGCATCAAGCTCTTGTTGGTAATAGACGGCAAAATAGATGCAGACTGCGGTGTGATGTAGGTATTATCCTTGATGCCGAAAAAGTTAGCCGGTCCGCACTCGTCGATGTATTTCTTCTCCTTAGCATCCAAATAAAGCACGGACGAGTAGCCATTGTCGTGTGCCTGCTTGCCGGCACGAAGCCCGGCCGCATAGTTTCCACCTATTTTGTAGGCACCCGTTCCCAACGGTGCAGCACGGTCGAATCCCCGATAAATGGCCACCGGTGTGGTATGAAATCCCGACGGAAAATAAGGCCCTACGGGCGATACAAACACGATGAGAGCGTATTCCGTAGCCGCTTTTACGCCCAATTGTGGCGATGTACCAATCAGCACCGGCCGTATGTACAGCGAAGCCCCTGTTCCGTAAGGGGGGATAAATCGTTCGTTGAGACGCACGGCTTTTACCACCGCCTGCTCGAACAGCTCCACCGGCAATTCGGCAAGCAAAATGCCTTGTGCTGAGGAGAGCATACGCAAAGCGTTTTCCCGCATACGGAAAATCCGTACCTTGCCGTCCTTGCCACGAAAGGCTTTCAGCCCCTCAAAAGCTGTTTGTCCGTAGTGCAATGCCGTAGAAGCAATGTGCAGGTCGATGGTTTCGTCGGTAGTTGCCTCCGGTTCACTCCATTTTCCGTCCTTGAAATATGTGCGAACATTAAAATCGGTTCTCGTGTACGAGAAGGTCAATTTAGACCAATCTATTTCGTTCATTGTCAAAATGTTATAGTTAGCAAAAAATGTGATGAACGTCATACCATTTGCGGTGTATTTTTCACGATGCCGAAACAATTAACGCTCACACAACAAAAACTATCGGACAAAGGTACGCCTTTTGCGAGGAATAAACAAAAGCATTCCCCTATTAATCACCCGATAAAAAACACACAAAAGCAATCAAAGTTTGTTTTCTATTGATAATCAGTGTATTATTAATGGCAGATGGTTGATATTTCGCACGCTTACAAAAAATTTATACCTTTGCAAGCATTTTATAATAAAGCAGTTATACTCAAAAATAATATGACACGAAAAACAAGAGTTCGTTTTGCACCCAGTCCTACGGGGCCTTTGCACATTGGAGGTGTTCGCACCGCTTTGTATAATTACCTGTTTGCTAAACAACGGGGCGGTGATTTCATTCTTCGCATTGAAGATACAGATTCTCAACGATTTGTTCCCGGAGCAGAAGATTATATTATCAACACATTCGAATGGCTGGGACTTAAGTTTGATGAAGGCGTAGGAGTTGGCGGAAAGTATGGACCTTATCGCCAATCGGAACGGAAGGATATTTATCGAAAATATGTAAATCAACTCTTAGAGTCAGGACGAGCTTACATTGCTTTTGACACGCCTGAAGAGTTGGAAATCAAGCGTAAAGAAATTCCTAATTTTCAATATGATGCTTCCACGAGAGATGGGATGCGAAATTCTTTGACACTTTCGGCAGAAGAAGTTAAGAGTTTGATTGACAGCGGCGTTCAATATGTAGTTCGATTCAAAATTGAGCCAAATGAAGAGGTGGTTGTCAATGATCTCATTCGGGGAGAAGTACGCATCAACTCCTCGATTTTGGATGATAAAGTGCTTTGGAAGTCCGCCGACCAGCTTCCCACATATCACCTTGCAAACATCGTGGATGATCATCTTATGGAGATAACGCACGTAATTAGGGGTGAGGAATGGTTGCCATCTGCTCCGCTTCACGTATTGCTTTATCGTGCATTCAATTGGGAAGATACGATGCCACAATTCGCCCATCTCTCACTTCTTTTGAAACCGGAGGGGAATGGAAAATTGAGTAAACGTGATGGAGATCGTCTTGGATTTCCCGTATTTCCTTTGCAATGGATTGATGCTCAGGGGGAAGTTTCATCGGGTTATAGAGAGGCCGGATATTTGCCGGAAGCAGTTATCAATTTCCTTGCTTTGCTTGGTTGGAGTGCAGGAGATGAAGAATTGATGAGCCTCGAAAGATTGATTGAAGTCTTCTCTATTGAAAAATGTAGTAAGAGTGGTGCCAGATTTGATTTTGAAAAAGCCGAGTGGTTCAATCATCAATACATTTTGCAAAAGAGTGATAAAGATTTGGCAGAAATGTTCCTTCCAATTTTGATACAGAAGGGATTTGAGGATGTTTCAGTCCACACCGTTGAGCGAGTGATTACACTTGTAAAAGACCGTGTATCTCTGCTGGGAGATCTCTGGGAGCAATCATACTTTTTCTTCCAAGCTCCGACTGAATATGATGAGAAAACTGTGAAAAAGCGTTGGAAAGAGGATACACCCAAGCAAATGATCGAGTTGAGGAATCTGTTGGAAAGCCTCAATGATTTCTCTGCATCCAATCAAGAGACGGCAGTTAAGTCGTGGATTGGCGGTAGCGGTTATAAATTGGGAGATGTAATGAATGCTTTCCGATTGGCGATAGTTGGAGAAAGTAAAGGACCCCATATGTTCGACATTACGGAAGTGATTGGAAAAGAAGAAACGATTGAGAGATTGAATAAGGCGATAGAAAATATCGGCAAATAACGCACGAGTACACCACGTATGGGAATATACAGCACAGCTATTGCCTTGTACGAGGGCTTGGTACATTTAGCGAGCAGGTTTAACCCCAAAGCACGCTTGATGCTCGAAGGTCAATCGCAAACAATTGATATACTGAAAAATAGCATCAAATCCACAGAAGAATACATCTGGGTACACGCTGCCTCGTTGGGTGAATTTGAGCAAGGCCGCCCCCTCATAGAGCGGCTAAAAAGCGAATATCCGACGTGCAAAATTTTGCTTACGTTCTTTTCCCCATCGGGTTACGAAGTTCGCAAAAATTATCCGTTGGCAGATGTGGTTTGCTACCTGCCTTTCGACCGTCCCAAGTTGGTTCGTCAATTTCTGGATGCGGCTCGTCCTCATCTTGCCATCTTCATAAAATATGAGTTTTGGCTCAATTACCTCAGCGAATTGCATCGGCGAAATATTCCTATTTTCTTAGTGTCAGCAATATTTCGTCCGTCGCAACCTTTTTTTAAGTGGTACGGAAGCAAAGCTCGCAAGATTTTGAGCTACTACAAAGCTATTTGCGTTCAGAATAAAGCCTCAGCCGATTTGTTGCGTCCGCTTGCTCTTAGCAACGTGCATGTGTGTGGCGACACTCGTTTCGACCGTGTTTACGACCTTTGCCGGCAGGCACAAGAAGTACCTTTAGCACAGGCATTTACCTCCGACAAGACGTATCGGACATTGGTGGCAGGTAGCACTTGGGCAAAAGATGAGGAGTTGCTTATTCCGTATTTCAACTCGCATCCGCAGGTGAAACTTATCATTGCACCTCACGAAGTAAATGAGGAACACATCCTGCAAATTGAGCAACAATTGCGGCGACCTTTTGTGCGTTTCAGCAAGGCTTCTGCAACAGACGTGCAACAAGCTCACTGTTTAATCGTTGATACAATAGGCTTGCTTTCAAGTATTTACCGATACGGAGATGTTGCCTACATTGGCGGAGGTTTCGGAGTAGGTATCCACAATACTTTAGAGGCCGCCACTTATGGCTTGCCCGTAGTGTTCGGAACCAATTACCGGCGTTTCAACGAAGCGGTGGAACTTGTTTCTCTTGGTGGCGGTTTTTCCGTTGGCAACTACAACGAACTTCAGCAAGTTATGGATAAGTTGCTATCGGAAAACGATTGCCAACGTACGGCAGCGGGAAACATTGCAGGCGAATATGTACGACAAAATGTGGGAAGCACCGACAGGGTGATGCAGTTGCTTGCTCCTTTGTTTGTGTAATAACATTATTATTCTGATTATCAATTAAG
>JBHBVA010000243.1:0-6812 GCA_041793355.1 Bacteroidota bacterium
ACCATATTGTTTCTGTTTCGGGGTTCGATTCCTCTGCGTCGGAAGTGTAGGCTTCCTCTGCCGCATCGTAATGCACCGAATGCAAAGCACGCAGAACGTTCACCAACTTTTGCCCCCAATAGCTGCGAAAATGTTCCGTGAGCAAATGCAGAGCATCATTCATATTTTCCGTCATCCCGGTTTCGTAGATGCAAACAAAGTCCTTCACATCTTGATAAATATCTGCCAAATCTTCCGAAACAAAGGCCGAAATAGGCGTTTCGCTATATTTCATATCCTGCAGAAATACCTCTAAATATGCGTCCCTGTCCCGCATCACTTGCTCCACTTTATGGGCAACGAGAGCATACGTTTCTTCATCCACATAGCGTTCTATCTCTTCGTCCAAAACAGATTCGTTTTCGGGCAAAAGCGTAGCCTTTAAGTACAGGAGCGGAAGTAGTTTGGTAGCTTTGGCCGTAAAGTCGTGAGTAGATTGTTCGTCCGCAACCTCCAAAAAGTTGCAAAACTGCACCGCTACCGTTACAAATTCCACTACAGCGGGGCTATATACTATCGATTTCAAATAATCTTCCTGCATATTTTGATTGTTGTTTGCTTCTTTGTATTTCGGTGTGCAAAGGTACAAAATTAATGCGAAGCGTAGAAATTTTTACAGGCACTCCTGCAAGATACCTTAAGAGACAATTGTTTGCGTAAGTGTCGGTAATCGGGGTAGTTGCTTGTAAAAGAGATGGACGTTGCACAGCTCTCAGAGATTGGTTTAGCGAATAATTTTAAGGGTTTGTGGTGCAAGATATTGATAAAAGTAGTATCTTAGCACGATTTTTCGGCCCATACGCAGAGTTACGATGTACAGCACTCTCGTGCGGGAAGATTTACGTACAATAATTAAAGGAATAATGACAGACCAAGAAGATAGAATCATTAAGATTAATATCGAAGACGAAATGAAGTCGGCGTACATCGACTATTCGATGTCCGTGATTGTTTCGCGTGCCTTGCCCGATGTGCGAGACGGATTTAAACCCGTTCATCGACGTATCTTGTTCGGAATGAATGAGTTGGGTAATCATCACAACAAACCGTATAAAAAGTCGGCGAGAATTGTAGGGGACGTGTTGGGTAAGTATCACCCACACGGCGACTTGTCCGTGTATCACGCAATGGTGCGTATGGCACAAGCGTGGAGTATGCGTTACCTTTTGGTAGATGGGCAGGGAAATATGGGTAGTGTGGATGGCGATAGCCCGGCGGCTATGCGTTACACCGAAACCCGTCTTAGTCGCTTGGCTGAGGAAATGCTACGGGACATCGAAAAAGATACTGTGGACTTTCAGCCCAACTTCGACGATACGCTCAAGGAGCCAACGGTATTGCCTACTCGCATCCCCAATCTTCTGGTTAATGGAGCTGCCGGTATTGCCGTAGGTATGGCAACCAATATGCCTCCGCATAATATGACTGAGGCTATCAATGCAACTGTTGCTTATATTGATAATCCGCAAGTGGAGGTGTCGGAGCTGATGCAATACATCAAGGCTCCCGACTTTCCGACAGGTGGATTCATTTACGGCTATCAAGGTGTGCGTGATGCTTACGAAACGGGGCGTGGACGTGTTGTGATGCGTGGACGTGCCGAAATAGAAACTGAGGGTAATCACGAAAAAATTGTTATTACAGAAATTCCTTATGGAGTAAACAAGGCTGAACTTATCAAGCATATTGCAGACCTTGTGGGGGATAAAAAGCTGGATGGCATAAGCAACGTGAACGATGAGTCGGACCGTCAGGGGATGCGTATCGTTGTGGATGTGAAACGTGATGCAAACTCCAATGTGGTGCTGAACAAGCTGTATAAAATGACAGCCTTGCAAACCTCTTTCAGTGTGAATAACATTGCCTTAGTGAAAGGCAGACCGCAACTTTTGAACTTGAAGCAACTGATTGCTCTGTTTGTGGAGCATCGTGAAGATGTGGTAACACGACGCACACGCTTTGAGTTGCAAAAAGCGGAAGAGCGTGCCCATATTTTGGAGGGGCTTATCATCGCATCCGACAATATTGATGAGGTAATAGCCATCATTCGTGCTTCAAAATCGCCACAGGAGGCTATTCAATCGCTTGTGGAGCGTTTTGAGCTTACTGAAATTCAGGCACGTGCCATCGTAGAGATGCGACTTCGTCAGCTCACCGGATTGGAGCAAGATAAACTTCGTGCCGAGTATGAAGAGGTGCAAAAATTGATTGCTTATTTGAAGGAAATACTTGAAAATGAAGAACTCCGCAGAAAAGTAATTAAAGACGAGTTGGTGGAGATAAGGGATAAGTACGGAGATGAACGCCGTACCGAAATTGTGTACGCAT
This sequence comes from Bacteroidota bacterium, assembly GCA_041793355.1. Classification (GTDB taxonomy): domain Bacteria; phylum Bacteroidota; class Bacteroidia; order Bacteroidales; family Dysgonomonadaceae; genus UBA1309. Next base: position 2,368 of record JBHBVA010000243.1, read on the forward strand.
CGGAGGAACTAAATCCGGAGGACTTTTATGCCGACGACGAAATGATAATCACCATATCACATCTGGGGTATATCAAGCGTACGGCCTTGTCGGAGTTTAAAGCCCAAAATAGAGGTGGAGTAGGGGTAAAAGGTTCCGAAACACGCGATGAGGACTTTGTAGAGTATATCTATTCGGCCACGATGCACAACTATATGCTCTTCTTTACGCAAAAAGGGCGTTGCTATTGGTTGCGTGTGTTTGATATTCCCGAAGGAAGTAAAAACTCCAAAGGTCGGGCCATTCAAAACTTGCTCAACATCGAGTCGGACGATAAAGTAAATGCTACTATCTGCGTGCTGAATTTGCGGGATGAGGACTACATCAACAATAATTATTTGATGTTCTGTACTAAGCAAGGAGTGGTGAAAAAAACACGTTTGGAGGCTTATTCCCGTCCACGTCAGAATGGGGTGAATGCCATCACCATTCGCGAAGACGACCGTGTGATAGAGGTACTGCTTACCGATGAAAATAGTGAAATCCTTATCGCTAACAAACGAGGACGTGCCATCCGCTTTGAAGCTACCGATGTGCGAGAAATGGGACGCACGGCCACTGGCGTACGTGGTATGCGTTTAGATGAAGACGGTGAAGATGAAGTAGTTGGAATGATTTCCATCCCCAAAGGCTCTACCGACCAAACGATAATGGTGGTATCTGAAATGGGATACGGAAAACGCACCTATTTGAATGAACTGAATGAGGATGGAACCCTTGCCTTAGACGAAGAGGGCAATCCTATACCTGTATATCGCATCACCAATCGGGGTGGCAAGGGTGTGAAAACGCTGAATATCACCGATAAAACAGGTAATTTGGTGGCAATCAAAAACGTAACGGACGAAAACGACTTGATGATTATCAACAAGTCGGGTATCACTATCCGAATGAAAGTGGCAGACCTGCGTGTGATGGGACGAGCTACGCAAGGGGTTCGCCTCATCAATTTGGGTAAACGAAACGATGAAATTGCATCCGTTTGTAAGGTGCTTTCAGAAAAGGATGAAGAGGCGTTGCCCGACAACGATGTTGAAACATCGGAAGGTCAATCAGAAGATTAGTAAACTTTTTTTACAAACCATAAAATAAAAAATACACGAGTATGAAACGTTTATTGTTATCCGCAACACTGCTGGCAGCAGTAGTAGGAGGTGCATTTGCTCAAAAGAAAGTGGTACGCGAGGCCAAAGCAGCCTTGTCTAACAAGAATTATACGGAGGCTCGCGACCTGATAAACAAGGCTTTGACCGACCCTGAAACTGAAAACGACCAAGAGGCGTGGAAGGTTGCCGGCGACATTGCCAATGCTGTGTTCGACCAAGAAACAACAAAAGCAATGATGCAGCAAAAACATGACCAAAAGGCTATGTACGAGGCTCTTTTGGGAACTGTGAAACCTTATTTCAAGGCAGATGAATTGGGGCAAGTACCCGATGAAAAAGGCAAGGTAAAGAATCGTGTTCGTAAGGATGTAGCCAATATTTTGAAGGCAAATTTGCCACACTTCATCAATGCCGGTATATTCTATTACGACAACAAAGATTATCCTCATGCAGCAGATGCTTTCGAGGCATACACGGTGATTCCTTTTGCCCCGATGTTCCAAGGCGAAAAGTTGGAAAAATTAGGGATTGCAGACTCTACTTTGCAACAAATGAAGCACTATGCAGCTATATCGGCTATTCAGGCAGAGGATTCCGAACGTTCCATCCGTATTCTGAAAAACATCATCGAGAATCCGTTTACTCCTAACAGTGCGTCGAAAGAACACGAAGCGTACGAGTTTTTGGCACAAGAGTATTTGATGAAAAAGAAAGACACCATCAGTGCCTTGCCTGTGTTGGAGAGTGGAGCAAAAAAATTCCCAACCAACAAGTTTTTCTTGCCACAAATTATCAACATCTACATTGGTAAGGGACAAGGAGATAAGGCTCTTGCGTATTTAGACCAAGCATTGGTAACAGACCCAGCTAACGCTTGTCAGTTGCTCAGCGTGAAGGCATCTATTATGGGTGAGCAAAATAAGTTTGACGAGGCAGATAAACTATACGAAGAGGCTTTGAAAGCTGATGCAAACTGCGAACGTGCTTTGGAGGGATTGGCTGTTTCTTATATCGTTCAAGCTCAGAATCTTAAAGAGATTGCTTCTAAGGCAGCAAGTCGCAAAGAACAAACTGAAAAGGATGCACAAGTGAAAGCTCTTTATGCTAAATCTTTGCCATTGCTCGAAAAATACAAATCGGCACTGTTGGAACGCAGAGCGGATGATGAAGACGTGAAAGGTGCTTTGATGAAGTTGCGTAATGTTTATTACAACTTGAACAAAGATACTGAATTTAAGGCAGTTGAAGCCGAATTGAAAGCACGTGGCATACAATTGTAATCGCTTCTTTGTTGAGTAGATAAATATCGAAGGGGTAAATCTTTACGGAGGTTTACCCTTTCTTATATTCTTTTTCATAAAGCGTTTGAGGAATTTAACGTTGATTCTACTTGCACAACTAACAATGATTTTTTAACTTTGTTCCGCTCTTTGTATCTATCCGTCTAAGGGAGATTGGGGAGCGTGATTGGCTATAAGATTATAAATGTAAAGTACTGATATATAAATAGAAAATGAAAAATATTGAAGTTTTGAATAAAGCTGCGGATAACATCCGTATTTTGTCGGCGGCAATGGTGGAAAAAGCAAAGTCGGGGCACCCCGGCGGAGCTATGGGCGGTGCTGACTTTATAAATGTCTTGTATTCCGAATTTTTAGAGTACGACCCCGAAAATCCTTATTGGGAGGGACGCGACCGCTATTTTCAAGACCCCGGTCATATGTCGCCAATGCTCTATTCAACGCTTGCTTTAGCCGGAAAATACTCTCTCGACGACCTCAAACAATTTCGTCAGTGGGGTAGTGTTACTCCGGGGCACCCCGAAGTGGATGTAGTGAGAGGTGTGGAAAATACCTCCGGTCCGCTGGGACAAGGACACGCTTATGCGGTGGGTGCCGCTATCGCTGCCAAATTTTTGAAAGCTCGTTTGGGAGATGTAATGAACCAAACTATCTATGCTTATATTTCGGACGGTGGTATTCAGGAGGAAATTTCGCAAGGGACGGGACGTATTGCGGGAACGTTGGGCTTGGACAACCTGATTATGTTTTTCGACTCCAATGGCATTCAGCTATCTACTACCACACAAGAAGTTACAAACGAAGATGTAGAAGCAAAATATAAGGCTTGGGGCTGGCACGTTATCACAATAGATGGAAACGATGCTAACCAAATTCGCAAAGCCTTGACCGAAGCCAAAGCCGAAAAAGAACGTCCTACACTGATTATAGGTAAAACGGTGATGGGCAAGGGAGCACGCACAGCATCGGGTGAGTCGTTCGAGGATAATACGGCTACGCACGGTATGCCTTTGGGCGAAGCCGGTGCAAGTTTTGAGAAAACCATCGAAAACTTAGGTGGAAATCCTGAAAATCCGTTCGTTATTTTTCCCGAAGTGGCAGAGTTGTACGCTCAACGTGCAGCCGAACTGAAGCAAATCGTTGCGAAAAAATACGAAGCCAAATCCCAATGGGCAAAAGAAAATCCCGAGTTGGCAGCCAAGCTCGAAGATTGGTTTGCTGGTAAGGTGCCGGCTATCAATTGGGCCGGTATCGAACAGAAGACTAATGCGGCTACACGTGCGGCATCATCTGCTGTGCTGAGTGAGTTGGCAAAGAATGTGGAAAATATGATAGTTTCGTCTGCCGATTTGTGCAACTCCGACAAGACGGACGGCTTTTTGAAACATACAAAGGCCTTCACAAAAGGCGACTTCTCCGGGGCATTTTTGCAGGCGGGAGTAGCAGAGCTGACAATGGCATGTTTGGCAAATGGTATGGCATTGCACGGCGGAGTGATTGCGGCGTGTGCCACTTTCTTCGTTTTCTCCGACTATATGAAGCCTGCTATTCGTATGGCTGCGTTGATGGAGTTGCCAGTAAAATTCATTTGGACGCATGATGCATTCCGTGTGGGTGAGGACGGACCAACCCACGAACCGGTGGAGCAAGAGGCACAAATTCGTTTGATGGAAAAACTGAAAAATCACAAGGGGCATAATTCGATGTTGGTAGTTCGCCCTGCCGATGTAAACGAAACAACTGTTGCTTGGAAACAGGCGATGGAAAATACGCATACTCCTACGGGGATGATTTTTTCGCGTCAGAATATAAACAATTTGCCCGAAAGTAGCTATCAGATGGCTTTGCAGGCAGAAAAAGGAGCTTATGTAGTGTGTGAGGATGTTGATTTTGAGGTAATTCTTTTGGCGTCGGGTTCGGAGGTTTCCACATTGGTGGATGGTGCGAAACTGCTTGCCACAGAGGGTATCAAAACTCGTGTGGTTTCGGTGCCATCAGA
>JBHBVA010000244.1:0-6231 GCA_041793355.1 Bacteroidota bacterium
ACGCCCGAAAGCCTCAGCCGCATCCGCAAAGGGTTGGCACACAAGAATTTTTCCGCCCGCATACGTTCTTAACATAGGTCAATGCAGGGTTCTTACGGTTGTTGTACTTTTGCATCGTGAAAGACAGAGTTATCTTGTTTTTCCGGCAAACGGAATGAAGTACAAAAATTAAAGAAAGGGAAATAAGTATGACAACCAAGAAAATTGCATTTATCACGCATCCGCAAGAAACACACTGGGTGGGCGACGGATTCCGTGTTCACAATTTCATCCCCGCCGTAGAGGGATTGTCGATGAAGGAGATGGACCCGTTTTTGATGCTGGACTACAACTCGAAAATGGAAGTGAAGCCTGCCGATATTCCTGCCGGAGTGGGTGTGCATCCGCATCGTGGGTTCGAAACCGTAACCATCGCTTATCAAGGGCAAGTGGAACACCACGACAGCGGCGGACACGGCGGAGTGATAGGCAAAGGCGATGTGCAGTGGATGACTGCCGCATCGGGTGTGTTGCACAAAGAATATCACGCCAAAGAGTGGGCAAAAACCGGCGGCACCTTTCAAATGGTGCAACTGTGGACAAACCTGCCCCGAAAGGACAAAATGTCGCCTCCCAAATATCAAAGCATAGCTAATGCCCAAATGGGAAGGCACACGCTATCCCACGAAAGTGGATATGTGGAGGTGATAGCCGGCAACTACAACGGAGTGCAAGGTCCGACATACACACACTCGCCCATTGCCCTGATGAATGCCCACTTGAACGAAGGCGGAAAAGCCGAGTTCAGCTTTCCGGCACACTACAACACTGCGGTGCTGGTGGTGCAAGGCAATGCCAAAGTGAACGGCCAAGAGGTGCCCACCGACAACTTTGTGAAGTTTGCCAACGAGGGCGAACACTTCACGGTGGAGGCTACATCTGCCGAAACCATTGTGCTGATAATGAGCGGCGAACCGCTAAATGAACCTATTGTGGCTTATGGCCCGTTTGTGATGAACAGCAAAGAAGAAATTTTGCAGGCCTTTGACGATTACAACAAAGGTAAGTTCGGATACTTGGAGGAATAAAAAAACTCCTACCACTAATGTAAGCAAGGAGGCTCTTTCCCAAAAAGATAGAGCCTCCTCTGTTATAATTGTTTTAAAAAGTTTAAACAACTCTCATAGCATCACTCTCGACCGGATTGGGCAACTTTTATCCGTCCGTGCCAATTACCATACCTGTAAGGAATCTCCATCTCCCTTTTTTGAAGAGTTAGATTCTCTTTCACCTTTACCACCATACTGCGGTTATCGATTCTGCGAAGCGTGTACCACGAGGATTCTATAACAAAATTTTGAGTAGCATACTTATCATAGAGCAGCACCACAGTACTATCCCGCCTTTGAAGCTTTGAACTACCCAATACCCAATCGGCGTGTTTTGAAGTAAGTATCACCGAATCTGTAGTTGCTGAAAAATACACTTCTTTCAGCGAAAATTCAGGGTCAATACCACCGCCATCAACACCATTGTCGTATTTGATATCCTCTTTCACTTTCGGTGCGATGTTTTCTCTGTCGCACGACGAGAAAAATAGTGCAGACAAAGAGAGTATTAGAAATATCTGTTTCATAACTGCAAAAATTAAAGAATAAAACAACGTTAGTTTTGGTTCGTATATCCGCCACAAATATAAACGCCTTATTTCAAATTTGCAAATTTTACGCAATTATTCCCACACGAAAGAACAAACTCCCTTACATTAACATTCTACGCACTATTTATTCCGCATTTCATCCAATTGTAGCGACAGTGCTTCCCATTGCTCCATAGTCTCGTCCAGCTGTTTTTTTAACGTTCCGTGCTGATGAAACAAGGTGGCATTCGTAGCGTTTTCGGGCAAGGAGAGTTGCACTTCCAATGCTGCTATTTCGGTTTCGAGGTGTTCCACTCGTTTTTCGGCCTCTTGCACTTGCTGCTCTTGCTTGCGGAGGTTGCGTTGCAGTAGTTTTCGCTCCTCGTAGGTCAGCTGTGCTTCGGATGCCGTTTTTTCCACCTTTTCCGCTCTGTCTTCGGCTTTCTTCACCTCCAATTCGGCAAGACTGCCAAGCTGTTTTGTGCGGAGGAAATCGTATATTCCGCCCAAATGTTCCTTTACTCGTCCGTCTGCAAACTCGTACACTTTTTCTACCAACCCGTCCAAAAACTCACGGTCGTGCGACACCACAATCACCGTACCGTCGAAATCGCGAATGGCATCTTTCAGCACATCTTTGCTCTTCATATCCAAATGGTTGGTAGGTTCATCCAGAATAAGCAGATTTACGGGTTCCAACAGCAGACGAATCATAGCCAAACGGCTTCGTTCGCCGCCCGAAAGCACTTTCACTTTTTTCTCCGATGCTTCTCCTCCAAACATAAACGCTCCCAAAATATCTCTGATTTTGGTGCGAATGTCGCCTGTTGCCACGTAGTCGATAGTGTCGAATACAGTGCGTTCGTCGTCCAGCAATTGTGCCTGATTTTGAGCAAAGTAGCCAATTTTTACGTTGTGCCCTATTTGTAGCTTTCCTTCAAAGGGGATTTCGTTCATTATACACTTCACAAGTGTGGATTTGCCTTCACCGTTTCGCCCCACAAAGGCAACTTTTTCACCCCGCTTGATGGTAATATCCACTCCCTCAAATACTTGATGGGTGCCGTATGCTTTGGCTATTCCCTCGCCAATAACGGGATACGAGCCCGAACGCGGGGCAGGCGGAAAGCGTAAATTGAGACTGGAAGTGTCCACCTCGTCCACCTCCAAGCGTTCCAACTTGTCCAACTGCTTGATGCGGCTTTGCACCTGCACCGCTTTGGTAGCTTTGTAGCGGAAGCGTTCAATAAAATCCTCCGTCTGCTGTATCTGTTTCTGCTGATTTTCGTAAGCACGGAGCTGTTGTTCACGACGTTCCTCCCTCAAAACCACGTATTTAGAATAATTTACACGATAGTCCTGAATACGTCCGAGCGTGATTTCGATGGTGCGATTGGTTACGGCATCCAGAAAAGCCCTGTCGTGCGACACCAGTATCACCGTGCCGGCTTTGGTGGCAAGAAAATGTTCCAGCCATTGGATAGATTCGATATCCAAGTGGTTGGTAGGCTCGTCCAGCAGAAGTACGTCGGGACGACGCAACAGCAGTTTTGCCAACTCGATACGCATACGCCATCCGCCCGAAAACTCGCTTGTTTGACGAGTAAAGTCTTCTCGCACAAAGCCCAAGCCTATCAACGTCCGCTCCACTTCGGCTACAAAGTTGCCTCCGCCCAACATCTGAAACTGTTCTGCCAAATGGCTCGACCGCTCAATCAGTTGTGCGTATGCCTCGCTCTCGTAGTCGGTGCGTTCGGCAAGTTCACGATTCACAGCATCCAAATCCGCCTCCATCTGTCGAATACTGCTAAATGCCAGCGAGGCTTCCTCCAGCACGGTATTTCCGTCGTTGAGCAACATCTGTTGAGGCAAATAGCCGATGGTTACATCCTTTGGCACCGCCACCCGCCCCGATGTGGGCTGCTGCATTCCTGCCAATATTTTCAGCATCGTGCTTTTACCCGCACCATTTTTGCCCACAAGGGCTATTCGGTCTCGCTTGTTCACCACAAACGACAAACTATCCAGCAATGTAAATCCGCCAAACTCTACGGTCAGTCCTTCTATCGAAATCACTTTTTTTACTCTGTATTTTTTTGTTGCACAAAGGTACGCAAAAAGTGGCAAGGGGACGGAGGCTGTATTTGTGTTTTTCGCCTGTTATCCTGCCCTTTCGGAAAAAAGAAGATGCGATTTCCTTTCCGTTCGGAGAAAATTTCCATCCTTTTTATCGTACCTTTGCACCTCATTTTTTTTTCAAAGAATAGAAGATTCAAAAAAATATGCACAACAAATTGCTGTATTACATTGCTACACTTTGTGGATACGTTGCCCTTTGTATGTTAGCTTTTGCAAGTTGCCAAAGCGATTCGTCATCCGAAAGCGAAGAGGCATTAGATGCTATTATAGAAAGTACTTACTTTAACGAAAGTGGCGGAACTACTTCCATTTATATCAAGAGTAAAGGCTTGTGGACAATACAAAGCAAGGACACTGCGTGGTTGTCGCTATCGGCCTCCGATGGTGCAGGCAACGACACCGTGATGCTGTTTTGCAAGCCCAACACTACCGATATTCACCGCTTTTCGCAGGTGGATGTAATATCCGGTCCACATCGCAAAACGTTGTACATCGACCAACAGAAGCGACTAAACATAGTACACGCTTCCGGCGAACGATTTTTTGAAATGCCAAAAGACACGGCTATGGCCAACTGCCTGACAATTACCCGCTTTTTGACCGGTAGCCGTGCCAATATGCGTAACTACACAATGCTGTACGACACGCAAATGAGGGTGGCTCACTGGGTAGCCTACCCCCTCACCTCCGGCTATTTGGGAGCAACCAAACGCACCGACGACTGGCAGTACGACCCTCTGGTGAAAATGGAATATCAACCGGAGCTGTTCGTGGCTTACAGAGGTGGATACAGTAGGGGGCACCAACTTCCCAGTGCCGACCGCACCTACTCTGCCGACGAAAATCGCACCACCTTTTATTTTACGAATATGACTCCGCAAAACTATGTGTTAAACTCAGGTATATGGGCCGACTTGGAAGCCAAAATACGCACGTGGGCACGCCACAGCAGCGTGGATACCCTTTTTGTGGTTACAGGGGCAATGCTGCAAACAGCAACAGACAAAACAATTGAATATACCCGCGATTCGCGGGGGATGTCGGTAGCTATCCCCAAATACTTCTACAAGGCTTTGGCCCAAAAGCGGGGGAGTACTTATCACACCATCGCTTTTAAAATGAAAAATACCACGCCCAACCAATACGATTCGTTTAAAAACTATAGCCTCAGCGTGAGCAAGTTAGAGGAAGAGACAGGTTTCACCTACTTCCCCACACTGCCGAGCGAAACAAAACGGAACATCAACACCCAGATATGGAGCTACTAAGGCTCGCATTAGGCCACAGGCAACTGTATCTATGCCGATAGTTCGCAACAATGTGTTCCCCTTCAAGGGTTTTTCTGCGGTCAATGTATTTGGAATAATCTTTGTCCGTAGCGAGGCTTATCCGCTATCTGCAACCGACTTGCACCACGAGCAAATACACACACGTCAAATGCAGGAATTGGCGTTCGTACCCTTCTATGTGCTTTACTTGGTGGAGTGGATATTCCGAAGCATTCGCCACCGGAGCTTCATACAGGGGTATTACAACATTTCCTTTGAGCGAGAGGCCTACGGCAACCAAAACAATATCCACTACCTACAGCACCGTCCGCATTGGGGCTTCTTGAAGTATTGGTAAGTAGCCCCTGTCCACCGTGTTTATTCGAGGCCAATTACATAGTCGGCCCTGCGTACTTTTTTCGTTAAGACCGTGCCGGGTAGTCCCCTATTCCCCCCAAAAAAACCGCACCCAACAAATTATGCGGATACGGCTCAACCTTATTAATAGTTTAAAAATCAACCCTCTGCCAAACTATTATTGCGAGTTGGTCTTGCAGGACGATAGTCTTGTCCTCCCGATGGGGGAGCTGAAGCATTTTTGAGTGGAATATTCAAAAAGCTATCATCGCTCAGCAGTATTCCATCTGCCACAGGCTTTACATACTTTTGTTTAATACTCATCACTTTATTCTACATTATTGAAATCTACTTTTTTTTACTTTCGTTTGAAAATCACTTTCTTGCCATCGGAAGTCAAATACACCGCTCCGGGAACAAGCACTGTTACAGGGTGACCCGAAAGGTCGAAATACTGCACTCGCTTGTCCGCATCGCCTGCCGTGCCGATAACGGAAGAGGTGCCACCCGAAAGGTGAATCTGATAGAATGCACCGCCTGCATCCGAAAGCAACAAATAGGCACGGTTTGCCGGCAACTTCTCCGAAGCGTCCGACACTCGGTAGAAGCCTGTTTCGTCGCTATTGTTCGTCCAAATAATAAACGATTCCGAAGGTATCTGCTGAGGTGCCAACACACCTTTGAGCAGGCTCGCCGCCGGTGTAGAACGGGGAGCAGCCGCATTGTAAACGATACTCAATTGGTGGAGACTTCCGTTTTCTCCCTGAGCAATAATCGGCGTATGGGCCGGAACCACTTCGCCGTTGGTAGTCGGAACAATGGTTACAACATCACCCGAAACGTCGCCCA
>JBHBVA010000245.1:0-4631 GCA_041793355.1 Bacteroidota bacterium
GCGGATACGTTGGTGTTTACCATTCGGGCAAACCGCTTTTTGCGGAATATGGTGCGTGCCATTGTGGGTACCCTGGTAGAAGCCGGGCGAGGCCGATTGGATGTGGTGGGGATGCGACGCATTATCGAGGCTAAAAACAGAAATGTGGCAGGCACGTCGGTTCCGGCACAGGCTTTGTTTCTGACGAAAGTAGAATATCCTTCGGAAGTATTTGATATAGAGTGTGATAGATAGCCTGTGCGAGTTCTTCACCAAAATGTAACGATGTTGTCAGCGTTGTGTAACTATCAACTTCTACTTTTGTGCAACGAAAATTTGAAAAATGTATGAAGAAAACATTCGTTGGAGTATTAGTTTTGTTGTTGGGCGGAAATGTGTATGCTCAGCAGAAAGAGAGTCAATCAATTGAAACTCGTGTAAAGAAAATGGAGCAAACACTTAGTTTGCTTTCCAAAGTAAAGCTTTCGGGCTATCTGCAAACTCAGTACCAATGGGGGCAACAAGACGCTTCCCTGCGGGTAGGAGGCAAAAACGAAACAGCGGACCAATCGTTCAATCGCTTTGGCATCCGACGCGGACGGGTTAAATTTACTTTCGACGACAAAGGAGTAACCGGTGTTTTTCAACTGGATGTTACCGAAAAGGGAGTAAACTTTAAGGATGCGTATTTGGGTGTGAAGTTGCCATCATTGGGCAACAGCTGGTTGAAAGCCGGTATTTTCGACCGTCCTTTCGGGTACGAAATCACTTACTCTTCCAATCGGCGTGAATCGCCCGAACGGGCCACCATTTTTCCTACACTGTTCCCCGATGAGCGAGATTTAGGAGCGATGCTTACTTTGCAAGCTCCCAAAGAATCGGCTTGGAGCTTTTTGCGACTACATACAGCCCTGTTGGTCGGCAATGGCATCAAAGCCGAAACAGATAGTCGTAAGGACGTGATTGTTCGCTTGGACGGACAGAAAAAGCTGACCAAAACGGTGGACGCAGGATTAGGATTTTCGCACTACAACGGCGGTGTATATCAAGGTACAACCAAAGTTTATACGATGGAAGGCAACGGGTTTGCCTTGAGCGATGCCGCCACAAACAAGGGCGAATATGCTAAGCGTAGATATTGGGGTGTAGATACGCAATGGAAAGTGAAAACATCGTTGGGTAACACCGAACTACGTGCAGAATATTTGTGGGGACAACAACCTGGCACGGCAAGTAGTAGCAAGAGTCCGAACGCTGCCACTTTGCCCACCGCAGACACTTATATCCGCCCCTTTGACGGAGGGTATGCAATGCTGGTGCAACAAGTGCCCGGATTACCACTTTCGGCTGTGCTGAAGTACGACTGGTACGACCCCAACACCAAAGTGAGTGCCGACGGAGTGGGGCAAAACGGAACAACAGCTACCGACATTGCCTATCACACTTGGGGAGTGGGAGTAGTGTGGGATGCTACCAGCAATGTACGCCTGCAAGCTTATTACGACCTGCCCAAACAGGAAACCACAGCGAACGTGGCAGGATACACAGCCGACCGCAAGGACAACAGTTTTACACTCCGCTTACAGTACAAGTTTTAACAAACTGTAAGATACAGTAAAATACCTAAAGTAGCAGATGCCATTACAAGCAGATGCTACTTTTTTGTTTGTACCAACAGCAGTGTGTTGCGTACACGAAAAATAGCTCGGCGAAATAACTCCTGCAAAAGTTTGGAGCATTCGCAAAAAACATATACCTTTGTACCCAGAAAATCGCGGAGTGGAGCAGAGGTAGCTCGCAAGGCTCATAACCTTGAGGTCGTTGGTTCGAGTCCAGCCTCCGCAACTAATGGAGTAGGTTACACGTAGTGCTAACCTACTTTTTGTTTATGATTTTCCTTGTTTCTACGCTCGGCTGTTAAACCCGGATTTACGCAATAGAAGTAAATCTAATTGTAACCAATTGATTTACAGGAGATAATTTAAATGTTTTTCTGATACGTTGCAATCGTAGGGGCCTATTGCATACGCCTTTTACAACCATTCAAAAAAAATCGCAAAGGCATATCACTTACACCCTCATTTGCCAATCTACTGTTAAGTGCCATTTTTTACCACATTTTATCTCCTCTTGCTGGGGAGGTGTGTGCATACCATAAACAAAAACACCCTTGTATTCATCTGTTACAAGGGTGTTTCTCTCTTTATGCCTCTCAATCGGCAAGGGGAAATATTACACTACTCCTTGGTCAATCATAGCACGAGCCACTTTCATAAAGCCGGCAACATTGGCCCCTTTCACGTAGTTGATATAGCCATCTTTTTCGGTGCCGTGAGTTACGCATTGCTGATGGATATTGTGCATAATTTGATGCAAACGCTCATCTACCTCAGCTTCAGTCCATTGCAGGTGCATAGCATTTTGAGTCATTTCCAATCCGGAGGTGGCTACACCACCGGCATTTACGGCTTTGCCCGGTGCGAATAGTACTTTATGCTCCAAGAAGAAATCTACCGCCTCGGCAGTACATCCCATGTTTGAAATTTCGGCAACGCACTGCACACCATTTTCTACCAACGCACGAGCATCGGCTTCGCCCAACTCGTTTTGAGTGGCACAAGGCAGTGCAATATCCACTTTTTGTTCCCAAGGACGCTTGCCTGCAAAGAATTTGGCGTTGGGGTATTTCTCCACATACGGAGCCACGATGTCTTCACCAGAAGCACGCAACTCAAGCATTAAGTCGATTTTCTCGCCCGAAATACCATCTGCATCATATACATAACCATCAGGACCGGAGATAGTTACCACTTTTCCACCCAATTCGGTAGCTTTCAGAGCTGCACCCCAAGCTACGTTGCCAAAGCCCGAAATGGCGATGGTTTTACCTTTGATGTCCAACCCATGAGTGCTGAGCATTTCATTTACGAAATACAAGCCGCCAAAGCCGGTAGCTTCGGGACGAATGAGTGAACCGCCGTAGTCGAGTCCCTTACCGGTGAATGTTCCCGTATTTTCGCGAGCCAGTTTGCGATACATTCCGTAGAGGTAGCCAATTTCGCGACCGCCTACACCAATGTCGCCGGCCGGAACGTCCGTGTCGGGACCGATATTCCGCCATAGCTCCAACATAAAGGCTTGGCAAAAACGCATCACTTCGGCACTTGATTTTCCTTTGGGGTTGAAGTCCGAACCACCTTTTGCACCGCCCATTGGTAGGGTAGTGAGTGCATTTTTGAAGGTTTGCTCAAAGCCCAAAAACTTCAGGATAGAGAGGTTTACCGATGGATGAAAACGTAATCCGCCTTTGTACGGACCTATCACGTTGTTAAATTGCACACGATAACCGATGTTCACCTGAATGTCGCCTTGGTCGTCCACCCAGGGTACCTTAAAGGTGAAGATGCGGTCGGGTTCTACCAAGCGTTCGATAATGCGGTGCTTTTCGAACTCAGGGTGTTGGTTGTACACTTCCTCAATAGAGGTAAGTACTTCTTTTACAGCTTGTAAATATTCCGCCTCACCCGGATGACGGGCTTCTAAGGAGGCAAGAATGTTGTCGATTTTCATAAAAAACCTGTTTTAATAATAGGTGTTTGCCTGTTGTTGTTTTTTCTGTAATGATGAATTTGTATATATCTGTTTTTCAGAAATATGCTTGATGTTATGCCACCTCGTCGTCGGTTACTACCAAGTTGTTGATAATGAAGCCTTGACGGTCGGGGGTGTTTTTTCCCATATAAAAGTTGAGCATCTCTTTCACGGAGTCTTCCTTCTTCATGGTAACTCTGTCTAAGCGGATGTCTTTTCCGATGAAGTGCTTAAACTCGTCGGGCGATATTTCACCCAATCCTTTGAACCGGGTAATTTCGGGATTTGCTCCCAGCTTGGCGATAGCACGTATGCGTTCCTCCTCGCTGTAGCAGTAGATGGTTTCCTTTTTGTTTCGCACACGAAAAAGCGGTGTTTGCAGTATGTACACGTGGTTTTTCTTCACCAAGTCGGGGAAGAATTGCAGGAAAAATGTCAATATCAGCAGGCGGATGTGCATTCCGTCGGTATCAGCATCGGTGGCAATGATAACTTTGTTGTACCGTAAGCCATCTAATCCCTCTTCGATGTTTAGGGCGGCTTGCAGCAGATTGAATTCCTCGTTTTCGTACACGATTTTTTTTGTCAATCCGAACGAATTGAGCGGCTTGCCCCGCAGGCTGAATACAGCCTGAAGATTGGGGTCGCGACTCTTGGTGATGGAGCCACTGGCCGAATCTCCCTCAGTGATGAAGATGCACGTTTGGTCTTGTTGGTCACCTTTTGCATCGTTGTAGTGGATACGGCAGTCACGGAGCTTTTTGTTATGCAGGTTTGCCTTTTTGGCACGTTCTCGAGCCAGTTTGGTAACTCCGGCAATGGCCTTTCGTTCCTTTTCGGAGTCCTGTATTTTTTTGTTCAGCACCTCAGCTGTATCGGGGTGCTTGTGCAGATGGTTGTCCAGTTCTTTTTTGAGGAAGTCGCTGATAAACTTTTGCACGGACGGACCGTCGGGTCCCATATCTTTGGAGCCCAACTTTGTTTTGGTTTGCGACTCAAACACAGGCTCTTCCACCTTAATGTTGATGGCGGCCACCACACCGCTACGGATGTCGGCATAA
>JBHBVA010000246.1:0-2738 GCA_041793355.1 Bacteroidota bacterium
CCGATGTAGGCTTCGTCCCTTCTCAGAGTGAACGGGGTGCCTCCGTGTGCATTGATGTGTGCGTTGATTCCGGCTATAAGTCCTTGTCCTCCGGCTTCTTCGTATCCTGTGGTTCCATTTATCTGCCCTGCAAAAAATAAGTTTTTGATGAGCTTGGTTTCCAAAGTGTGTGTAAGTTGAGTCGGGTCGAAAAAATCGTACTCGATAGCGTAGCCCGGACGATAGATGTGGATGTTGCGGAAAGCGGGTATTTTTTTTAGTGCTTGCAACTGTACGTGGAGTGGGAGAGATGATGAAAAACCATTGAGGTAATACTCTTGAGTTTTTTCTCCTTCCGGTTCCAAAAAAAGGTGGTGCGATGTTTTGTCCGCAAATGTAACGATTTTTGTTTCGATGCTTGGGCAATAACGTGGCCCGATACTTTGTATCTGTCCGTTGTATAGTGGCGATTCGTCCAGCCCACTACGTAGAACAGTGTGTACTTCTTCGTTGGTGTCGCAAATCCAGCACGACTGTTGTTGCAGAGGACGAGGTTTGAAGTCTAAATACGAAAATTTGTGATGGTCGTTTTCACCTATCTGTTCTTGCATCAGTGAAAAATCCACGCTTTTTCCGTCTATCCGAACGGGAGTTCCCGTTTTCATACGGTCGGTTTTGAAGCCTGCTTCTGCTAACTGTTGCGTAAGACCATACGATGCCGGTTCCGAGATGCGTCCACCGGCCATTTGTACGTTTCCGATGTGCATAAGCCCACCTAAAAATGTTCCGTTGGTGAGAATTACCGCTTTTGCCCGAAACTCTACACCCATTGCGGTGCGTACGCCTTGTACGCAATTATTGTCCAATATGAGTGAGCGAACTTCGTCCTGCCAGATGAATAAATTGCCCATTTCATCGAGTATTTCTTTCCATTGCTTGATGAAAGCTACACGGTCGCTTTGCGAACGAGGGCTCCACATTGCCGGACCTTTTGAGCGATTGAGCATTCTGAACTGTATAGCAGTAAGGTCGGTAACGATACCCATCTGCCCACCCAAAGCATCTATCTCGCGAACTATTTGCCCTTTGGCGATGCCACCCACAGCAGGGTTGCAACTCATTTGGGCAATTTTATTCATATCCATAGTGATAAGTAGCACTTGCGACCCCATATTGGCCGCTGCTGCTGCCGCTTCACAGCCGGCATGTCCTGCTCCTATTACTATTACGTCGTAATTGAATTTCATCTATTTTCTCTCTTCTGTATCTTATGTTTTATCGTTTTCTCGAATGCCAAAAATATCGATGAAAAGGCTTGTTTTGGTCTGAAAATAGATTATTTCGTGATACGATGTTATCATCTGTTTTTGAAACAAAATATCCCATTTAACTGATTGTTAAGCCTTTTTCGCTGCACAAAAATAGCATTATTTCATCGAAATCGGAAATGGAGATGACAGAAGTGCTTTTATGGAATGGGGTACGAATGCTTAAAATGGGGCTTTGGGTTTCGAAGGTGAAAAAAGATGACTTGCAGATTCATAATTACTTGTGCTCGCTTATTTTTCTTACCGCTCCATATTTGCAGGGCAATGTGCTGTATCCCTGTTCGATTTCCGCCCGAAAGGTTAGCAGGCATTGATTGTTCTTCTTGTCTGTTGTTTCCCCTCGCTTCAGGTTTCAATCGTGGGAAGTAGTCTTCCATTCTCACTCTAATACTCTCTGTTTGATAATTCGGGTTTTATAAATTATGTTTGTATCTTTGCCGTTTCAAAAATTAAAAACATACACCAAGAATTTGAATTTTAAGTTCGAAATATGAGTATAACAGACACCAACGCAACCACCGTGCTGGTGAACAGCATTGTGGCCAACGCACAAGAGAAAAAAGCACGAAACATCGTTATCATTAACCTCACAGACATTCCCGGAGCCATCTGCCAATACTTTGTGATTTGCGAAGGTAACACACCTACACAAGTAGAAGCTATTGCCAACGAAATAGTGGACGGTGTGAAACGCAACATCAAAGACCGTCCGCTGTCGGTAGATGGGATGCGTGAAGCTCGCTGGGTAGGCATCGATTATGGCACGGTAATTGTACACGTGTTTGTGCCTGAGTTGCGAGAGTTTTACGACATCGAGCATCTTTGGGCAGATGCTCAAATAAAAGCACTGCCGGACATCGACTAAAGAACAAGCAGCGTTTTTTACAGAGCCTCAAACCGAAATTAAACAAGATGCAATATTCGCTTGTTTGATATAGCTCTGAAACAGCGGTGGCGATGCCACGTTAGGCAACGTCCGCCATTTTTTTTACATTACGAACAGAAAAGCATGGACAGCAACAACAAACCTTCCGCTCCCAAAGGCGGACGAATGCCCCTCAACTATTGGCTCTACACCGTAGTGGTAGTGCTACTGATGGGTATGTATTTCTTTTTAGGCGATGGAATGAGCAAACAGGCATCGTGGTCGGACTTCGAAAAGTACGCATCCAACGGTTGGATTGAAAAAGTTACCGTGTACGGACGCAAAAGTACGTTAGAGGCATACGTTCGCCCCGATTCGGCAAGCCACATCTTCAAAAATGAAAAAATAAAACGCTCGCAAAATCCTCCGCTGGTGGTGGTAAACATCCCCTCGGCAGACGGATTCAACGTATTTTACAAAGGACTTCCGGAGGATGTAAAATCCAAAATGACAGTTAATTACGATTCCGGCTCTGCCATCTGGGATATTCTGATGAGCTTGTTGCC
>JBHBVA010000247.1:0-3230 GCA_041793355.1 Bacteroidota bacterium
GCGGAAGCGTGGAATTGTCCATCGAATCCACATATAGAAGAAGATGAAGCCTACGGTTTTGGTCAGCAGGGCAACAAATCCTCGCTGTTTATGTCCACACTGTTCTTTGGCGGATACAACTATCCCGGAATGGAGTGGGTGAGCGAAAATATGGGTGTAAACACAGCTAACACGCTCGGATTTGTTGCCCTGCTGACCAAAACCGTAGGCTTCATCTTCTTCTATATGTGGATTCGATGGACAATTCCACGCTTCCGCTACGACCAATTGATGAATCTCGGTTGGAAAATTTTGTTCCCCTTAGCCTTGCTGAATGTGGCTGTAAATGCAGTTCTGATATTGGTGTTTAAGTGGTAAAAGGAGAAAACTCTAAATTCATTTTTTAATACCCAAAAAACGAAATGAGCAATTTGAAAAACATATCGCTTTCGGGACGAAAACAAACAGTGTCGAACAAAGAAATGACCCTCGCCGAAAAAATGTATCTACCTGCCGTAGTACAAGGTTTGGGCATCACCATCAAGCACTTTTTCTCGCCCAAAGTTACGGTTCAATATCCCGAAAAAAAGCGAGAATTTAGTCCCGTTTATCGAGGTCAGCACGTACTAATGCGTGACGAAGAGGGACGCGAACGCTGCACAGCCTGCGGAATGTGTGCGTTGGCTTGCCCGGCAGAGGCTATCACTATGCAAGCCGAAGAGCGAAAAGCGGGCGAAGAGCATCTCTATCGCGAAGAAAAATACGCATCTGTTTACGAAATAAATATGTTGCGTTGCATCTTCTGCGGATTGTGCGAAGAGGCTTGCCCCAAAGAGGCTATTTACCTCACCAAATCGCAGGAGATAGTGATGCCCACTACCAACCGCGAAGACTTTATTTACGGCAAGGACAAGCTGGTAATTTCGGTGGAGGATGCCAAGTCGAAAAAATATGGTGAAGCGATTGTAAAATAAAGACAATGAATAAATTATGATGACAATTACATTCTATATTCTGTCGGCAATTACGTTGGGAACAGCTGCTCTTACGGTACTCAGCCGAAATCCCATACATAGTGCCATTTATATGATAATCAGCTTTTTTTCGATAGCCGGACACTTTCTTTTGCTGAATGCTCAGTTTTTGGCAGTGGTGCATATCATCGTGTACACCGGTTCGGTGATGATATTGATGCTATTTACGTTGATGCTACTAAACCTGAACGAAAAACACGAAAAACACAAGGCTACACTCAGCAAAATAGCAGCTGTGGCATCGGCAGGATTGGTGGCATTGGTACTGTTTGCAACATTCTTAAAAGCTCAACCTCAAACACTTGAATATACAAGTAGCGGAGCGGACTTTCAATCGGTAAAAGTGTTGGGGCAAGTGCTTTTTAACGACTATTTGGTGCCTTTCGAGTTCGCCTCTGTGTTGTTGCTTTTGGCAATGATTGGTGCCGTGATGATTTCAAAAAAAGAATTGAATAACAACGCTCAGTAATTTTGTAAAACAATGGTTGAAAATGTATTGAAACTCATCGGTATTGATGCCTATATCTACCTCACGGTGATGCTCTTTGCCATCGGGGTGCTGGGTGTTTTGTTCCGTCGCAGTATGATTGTATTGCTGATGTCTATCGAGATAATGCTCAATGCCGTAAACTTGCTTTTGGTGGCTTTTTCCGTGTATCATCAAGATGCAGCCGGACAAGTGTTTGTGTTCTTCTCGTTGGCGGTGGCAGCAGCCGAAGTGGCAGTAGGCTTAGCCATACTGGTGTCTATCTTCAAAAATTCGGGAGCAATTGATTTCGGCTTATTAAAAAACTTAAAAGGATAACAAATCAATGGAAACAGCATTAGCTCTAACGCTCATTTTAAGCCCTTTCGTTGGCTTTCTGTATAACTTGTTTGCGGGCAAACGCACTCCAAATATTACGGGCATTGTAGCCACAGCGGCTGTAGCATTGTCGTTTGTGTTGTCGGTATATTTCTTTGTACAAGTGTACACCTCGCAAACTCCAATAGCAATACACCTTTTCGATTGGATAACACTATCGCAGTTTAACGTAGGGTTCGACTTTTTACTCGACCAGCTCTCGCTTCTGTGGTTGCTGTTTGTTACAGGTATCGGTTCGCTCATTCACCTCTACTCCATCGGCTATATGCACGATGATGAAAACCGCGACCGCTTTTTTGCCTACCTTAATCTATTCGTTGGCTTTATGTTGATGCTCGTGTTGGGCAAAAACCTGCTCATTACCTTCATCGGTTGGGAAGGCGTAGGGCTATGTTCCTATCTGCTTATCGGATTTTGGTATAAAAATCAAAACTACAACGATGCCGCAAAGAAAGCATTCATAATGAACCGCATAGGTGATTTGGGTTTCCTCATTGGAATGTTTACGTTGGCATATATGTTCGGCTCGCTCGACTATAACAACCTGCGAGAAAGCATCCAGCATTCGGATAACATCTTCTCGGCAACGTCGATAGCCGGACTTACCGTTGCCGGTATCTGCTTATTTATTGGTGCAACAGGAAAAAGTGCCCAATTACCCCTCTACACTTGGTTGCCCGATGCGATGGCCGGCCCTACTCCGGTGTCTGCCCTTATCCACGCAGCAACGATGGTTACCGCCGGCATCTTCCTGGTTACACGGATGGGCTTCTTGTACAATCTGTTACCCGACGTACAAACACTGATTGCTGTGGTAGGAGCCTGCACTGCTCTGTTTGCCGCCGTGATAGGCTTGATGCAAACAGACATAAAAAAGGTATTGGCATACTCCACGGTTTCGCAATTGGGACTTATGTTCCTTGCATTGGGAGTTGGTGCATACGTGGCAGCAGTGTTTCACGTTATCACCCACGCATTCTTCAAGGCGTGCTTGTTCTTGGGAGCTGGTTCTGTTATTCACGGATTGAGTGGCAACCAGGATATGCGTTCGATGGGAGGAGTAAAGGGTTTGATGTCTGTTACTTACCTTACATTCTTAATTGCAACTCTGGCCATTTCGGGTATTCCTCCGTTTGCCGGATTCTTCTCAAAAGATGAAATTTTGGTGTCGGTATTCCACTCCAACCAATTGCTTTGGGTGATGGCATCCTTAGCTTCCATAATGACAGCTTTTTATATGTTCCGTGCTTTGTATCTCACTTTCTTTGGCGAATTTAGAGGCTCTGCACACGAACGCGAACACATCCACGAATCGCCTCGTACAATGACCATTCCGCTCATCGTATTGGCAA
>JBHBVA010000248.1:0-5047 GCA_041793355.1 Bacteroidota bacterium
ATCGGGTGAGAGATGGATGCTCCGTTTTTCGGCGGAGGTGGAACCTAACACAAAAATTTTTGTAGAGGAATTTGAGCCATCGCAACTAAATGATTTAGAGCGTATTTGCCTGCAATTCACAGCTTACAAAAAAGGAAAGCCGTTCCGTTTGAAACCGGCATATTCGGTGGAGCGACGCATCGATACCACCAAATTTTATAAGTTGCACAGTTTCGGCGAAAATGACTTCTTCGACGAAAAAGCCTTTGTAATCAACCTGGTAGCAAACGACGAACCAGAGCAAGGTATGCGTGTTTCTGCCACACAGTTGCAGGAGGCAATGATGCAAAAAGATGTTCGACTCCCTCAGTCTAAGCCGTTGCCCAAAGCCAAAACGGCACCGTTGCTGGAGGTGGATTTGCATATCACGGCACTGCTGGACAACTTATCGGGTCTGTCGGCAACGGAGATGTTGCAATATCAGTTGGCAAAATTCAACGAAGTGATGCAGGCAAACATTAAACGCAAGGGGCAAAAAATTGTCTTCATACACGGAAAAGGCAATGGAACACTCAAAAGTGCCGTGTTGGCAGAATTGGGCAAAAAATATAAAACAGCCACTGTGCAAGATGCCTCCTTTCGCGAATACGGATTTGGGGCAACAATGGTTACCATCAGGTAGCAAGAATAGTTTTTAAGAGAATGTAAATTATTAATATTGAATAGGTTATGAAGAAAATTTTAGTGTCGATGCTTGCCATCGTAACCTTAATGACGAGTTGTGATGTAGCCCAACAGGCGATGGGGGCATACAATATGACTAAGTGTGAATACAGCTACCACTCGGTGGACAATCTCAGCCTGTCGGGTGTAAAGCTTAGTGGCGGATTAAGTCTTTCGCCTGCCAATTTACTGAAATTGAGTTCCTTGCTTTCGGGTAATGCCTCCTCCATTCCGCTGGATATGACGCTGAACGTGAATGTGAAAAATCCGAATGCCACTGCGGCACTGCTTAACGGGTTGGCCTACGTTATCAGCATCGACGATATTGAGTTTACCACAGGCCAGTTGCAACAGCAACTAAACATCGCATCGGGGGCTACCAGCGTGATACCCATCCGCATAGGTGTGGATTTGGCTACGCTGATGCGAAACAACTCCAAAGATGCTGTGCTGAATATAGCTCAAAATATTGTGGGTATTTCCGGCTCGAAATCGAAAGTAACTCTACAGCTGAAACCAACGTTTATGTTGGGTAATACGCCCGTTGTATCACCCGTGTATTATCCCGTAAGTTTCAGCTTCGGCGGCAAGTAAGGCTAAAAACATTAGTAACGCAAAACGAGAGTAAATCTGTATTGGTGATTTGCTCTCGTTTGTCGTGTCAAGAATTGGTAGCATATTTCGGTTGAGTGTTGAATTCTAAACATTTTCCGTATCTTTGCACTGCAAAAATAAATTGATAATCATATAAATAAAATATAGAAAAATGAATTTTGTAGAAGAATTGAGATGGCGTGGAATGATTCACGACATTATGCCCGGCACTGAAGAGCAACTGCAAAAAGAGATGACTTCGGGCTATTTGGGAATTGACCCCACAGCCGATTCGCTACACATCGGACACCTTGTAGGGGTGATGATGCTCAAGCATTTGCAACGTTCGGGGCATCGCCCCATTGCCCTTATTGGCGGAGCTACGGGAATGATTGGTGACCCCTCGATGAAGTCTGCCGAGCGTAATTTGCTCGATGAAGAAACCCTTCGTCGCAATCAGGCAGGCATCAAAGCCCAATTGTCCAAGTTTTTGGATTTTGATTCGGATGCTCCCAATGCGGCCATTTTGGTGAATAATTACGACTGGATGAAGGAGTTCTCTTTTTTGGGCTTCATCCGCGATATTGGCAAGCTCATCACCGTAAATTATATGATGAGCAAAGACTCCGTAAAAAAACGCCTCAACGGAGAAGCCAGCGAGGGGATGTCGTTCACCGAGTTCTCATATCAGTTGCTACAAGGCTACGATTACCTGCATCTGTATCAGGAAAAAGGTTGCCGCCTGCAGATGGGTGGCTCCGACCAATGGGGAAATATAACCACAGGCACCGAGCTTATCCGTCGTAAAATTGGTGGTGAGGCGTATGCTTTGGTGTGTCCGCTCATCACGAAAGCCGATGGCGGTAAATTTGGAAAAACCGAGTCGGGCAATGTGTGGTTGGACAAGCGTTACACTTCGCCCTACAAATTCTATCAGTTTTGGCTGAATGTGAGCGATGCCGATGCCGAAAAATACATCAAGATTTTTACGGTGTTGGACAAAGAAGAAATCGATGCTCTGATAGCCGAGCAACAGCAAAATCCACATCTCCGTTCCCTGCAAAAACGCTTGGCAAAAGAGGTTACTACAATGGTGCATTCGCAAGCCGAGTACGAAAAAGCGGTGGAGGCTTCCGAAATTTTGTTTAGTGCTAATGCTTCCGAAATTTTGAAAACCATCGACCAAGAAACGCTTTTGCAGGTGTTTGAAGGTGTGCCACAATTCGAGATTTCGAAACAGGAGCTTGCCGAAGGTGTGAAAGTAGCGGATTTGTTGGCAGAGAAAACAGCTATTTTCCCCTCGAAAGGCGAACTACGTAAAACGGTGCAAGCAGGTGGTGTGCAAATAAACAAGCAAAAAGTAGAGACTGCCGAAGCTGTAATAGACGGTAGTTATCTGATTGATAATAAGTATATTCTTGCTCAAAAAGGCAAGAAAAACTACTTCTTGATTATTGCTCAGTAAATAAAAAGTTGCCAAAAGGTTTGGAAGTTTCAAAAATACTCCTTACCTTTGCATCGCATTTTTAAAGAAATGCTTTCTCATAGGCAGGATTGCCCCATGGTGTAATGGTAACACACCGGTTTTTGGTACCGTTTTTCTAGGTTCGAGTCCTGGTGGGGCAACCATAAAAGGCTTGTTTGCGAAAACAAGTCTTTTTCTTTTTTACCTGTTCCATCTCGGATATACTTCCAGAGACTATTACATAATACGGCACTCGCTTCGTTATTTTCTACATTAACTCCACTCGCACTGCGTGGTCGGGCTTGGTCATTTACAGACGCAAACACCCTTTGCCCACAGTATTAATGCTTTGCGATTACCGCATTCTCCAAAGTCTGGCAAAATAACAAGTCGCAATTGTCATTTTAGAAGTCTCAACACGAAATTGGGGACAGACACCAAATCTTTTGCAGGCCTCAGTTGCGGAAAGATATAATCGGAAAAGAGTGAACGAAAACAATCGCCCACTCTTTCACAAAAATTGGTTGTATAATCAAATTCTCTCCCTTACGAATTGAGAATAGCACCAAGCAACACACTACAAAGGATATTCCTCGAAAGCATAAAGCACTGTGGATAGGTATCGTTCGCCTGTATCGGGCAGAACCACAACAATGTTTTTTCCCGCATTTTCAGCCTTTTGAGCCAGTTGCGTAGCTGCATACACAGCCGCACCCGCCGATATACCCACCAAAAGCCCTTCCGAACGAGCTAACTCCCTACTTGTGCGAATAGCATCATCGTTAGTTACCGTGATAACCTCATCTACCACTGCTGCGTTGTAAGTAGCAGGAACAAAGCCCGCTCCTATACCTTGTATTTTATGAGGGGCAGGTGCTCCTCCCGAAAGCACGGGAGAATCGGTAGGCTCCACCGCCACGATTTTCACATTCGGGTTACGTTTTTTCAACGCCTCACCCACTCCACTCACTGTGCCTCCCGTGCCTACACCGGCAACAAAAACATCTACGTTTCCGTCCGTATCCCGCCAAATTTCTTCAGCTGTGGTACGTTTGTGTACGGCAGGATTGGCAGGATTGGCAAACTGTTGCAAAATAACGGCCTTCGGATTGTTTGCTTTCAGCTCCTCTGCCCGTGCTATGGCACCTTTCATACCCAAAGCACCGGGCGTCAGCTCGATGGTAGCCCCCAAAGCTTTCAACAAGTTCCGCCGTTCCAAGCTCATTGTTTCGGGCATGGTTAAAGTCAATTTGTAACCTCTGGATGCCGCTACAAAGGCCAATCCCACCCCTGTGTTGCCACTTGTAGGCTCCACAATCTCGCTATCGGGCAAAAGGATACCGCTACGCTCCGCATCCTCAATCATAGCCAAAGCAATACGGTCTTTTACGCTTGAGGCAGGATTAAAATACTCCAGTTTGGCAATAACACGAGCAACCGCCCCATTTTTAGCATTGAAGTTGGACAACTCTAAAAGAGGAGTATTACCAATTAAGTCTGTCAGTTTTGTTGCAATTTTTCCCATTGTGTATCTTTTTTTATCTTGTACAATATTCCTTGTTTTACGATGCAAAGGTACACTGTGGCCGGAAATGCCACAATCCCACAAACGTGGTATTTTTTGGGGAAGAAAGGAGGGAAAGAAAGGATGTGTTGCCCCAATACTTATCCTTTCGGCACGAAAAGTTGCAGAAAGTAGGTTTGCAGTCGCTCACGACAATCCTCCATATCTACCTCTTGCCCAAGCTCTTGCTGCAAAGACGTAACACCTTTGTCCACAAATCCGCAAGGATTTATCAGGCGAAAATAACTAAGGTCTGTATTTACGTTCAGGGCAAAGCCGTGCATCGTTACAAAACGGCTACTACGCACACCGATGGCACAAATTTTTCTGGCACGTGCCGGTTTATCCTTGTCTAACCAAACACCCGTGGCACCCTCCAATCGCTCGCCCGTAAGTCCGTAGCTGTTGAGCAGTCGGATTATTGCCTCCTCCATCAAATAGATATATTGCTTCAGCCCCAAACCAAACTGTTCGAGGTCGAAAATAGGATAGCCCACTATCTGCCCCGGTCCGTGGTAGGTTACATCTCCTCCACGATTGGTACGATACAACGACACGCCCTGCTCCTGCAAAAAGGTTTCGGAGTACAGCAAATTGTGCGTATCGCCATTACGCCCCAAAGTAAGCACGTGCGGATGTTCGCAAAAAATCAGCACATTGGCAGGCTCCTCGCCTTGTGCCTTTGCCTCGATGGCCGAATGAAAATATTGCTCCTGCTTGTC
>JBHBVA010000249.1:0-3546 GCA_041793355.1 Bacteroidota bacterium
GATGAATGTGGAAACGCCTCAAAACATTATCGAATTGGAGGCTGAAATACAAGAAGTTATACACAAAAAAACAGAAGCCGTAAAATCGCAAAACTATGAGATTGCCGCCAGCTTCCGCGGCAAGCAGCGACAGCTGACCGCCACACTGGACGAGGCTCGCTCCGAGTGGGAACGCAGCTTGCAAAACAACCCGAAAACCGTAGATGCTGACAAAGTGGCAGAGGTTGTTTCGCTAATGTCGGGTGTCCCCGTGCAACGAATAGCCGAAGCAGAGGGCGTAAAATTGTTGGGAATGCGAGAGCTTTTGCAAAACACCGTGATAGGGCAAAGCGAAGCTGTAAACAAGGTAGTAAAAGCCATTCAACGCAACCGCATCGGTCTTAAAGACCCCAACAAACCCATCGGCACATTTATGTTTTTAGGACCTACGGGAGTGGGCAAAACACACTTGGCAAAGAAAATAGCCGAACAACTTTTCAACTCGCCCGATGCACTCATTCGTGTAGATATGAGCGAGTATATGGAAAAATTCAACGTATCGCGTCTGGTGGGAGCACCTCCGGGATACGTGGGCTACGAAGAAGGCGGATTGCTCACCGAAAAGGTGCGTCGCCGTCCGTACTCGGTAATATTGCTTGACGAAATTGAGAAAGCACACCCCGACGTATTCAATTTGCTGTTGCAGATTTTAGACGAAGGACACGTTACCGACAGTTTGGGGCGAAAAGTGGACTTCAAAAACACCATATTGATAATGACCAGCAATGTGGGTACTCGCCAGTTGAAAGATTTCGGACGAGGTGTAGGCTTCAACACCTCAGAACTCAGCAGCAAAGTGCTTTCCGACAGCGAGTTTGCAAGAAGTGTATTACAAAAAGCACTCAACAAAACATTCTCGCCCGAATTTTTGAATCGGGTGGACGACATTATCATTTTCGACCAACTAAGCGAAGAAAACATCCATCGCATCATCGACATCGAATTAGAAGCCTTGTACAAACGCATTACCGAACTTGGCTACAGTCTGACTATCAGCCCCGAAGCTAAGAAGTTTATTGCACAAAAAGGCTATGATGTACAATTTGGAGCCCGCCCATTGAAGCGTGCCTTGCAGCAGTATGTAGAAGACGAAGTGGCAGAATTGATACTCGGTGGTACGGTAGAAGCAGGCAACCAAATAGAATTGATACTCAACAGCGAAAAAAACAAGGTGATAGCCCAAAAACACTGAGGAGCTACAACTTTTGTACAAGAAATATGTTTAACCAATTATAAAAATGTAAATTGAAACGATTATGAATTTTGGATTTATTTTGATGATTGTGATTGCCGTAGTAGGTTGGATTGTATCGGCAATGTTGCAAAACAAGTTTAAAAAGTATTCACGTATTCCCCTCGACGGAGGAATGACAGGAAAAGAGGTGGCCGAAAAAATGCTCCGCGACAACAACATTTTCGACGTGAAAGTGATTTCCACACCCGGAAAGCTCACCGACCACTACAACCCGATGGACAAAACCGTAAACCTCAGCGACGAGGTGTATCACAGCAACAGCGTAGCCGCTGCCGCAGTTGCCGCCCACGAGTGCGGACACGCCGTGCAACACGCTTATGCCTATGCTCCGCTAAAAATGCGGTCGGCACTTGTGCCTGCCGTGTCGTTTGCCAGCAAATGGGTGATGTGGATACTTTTGGCAGGTGTTTTCACAATACAAACTTTCCCCGCTTTGTTGTGGATAGGCATCACACTGTTTGCACTCACCACGCTATTTAGTTTTGTTACTCTTCCGGTGGAAATCAACGCCAGCTCGCGAGCCTTAGCGTGGTTGGAGGGAGCTTACGTTACCAGTGCAAGCAATCACGGCTACGCCAAAGATGCCCTCAAATGGGCAGCCTACACTTACGTGGTGGCAGCACTCAGCTCGTTGGCAACACTCATCTACTACGTGATGATTGCCCTTAGCCGTCGAGACTAAGTGTTCACATTTATTTCTGAACAAACATAATGAAAGCCACTTGTTTCTTCGGTGAGGAAAATCAGGTGGCTTTTGTATAGTACAGACATATACAATCCACGACAGAGCAAAATTAAAAAAAACAGATATAAAGTTTGTTTACACAGAACTTTTTCATAATTTTGCAGACGATATTTTAATACAAACTTTTTAAACACAAAGTAAATCAAAATGAAAAAGATTTTATTTTTTCTGTCGGCTATATGCCTACTTACCACTTACAGTTGTTCAAAAGATGATGAAAACAACACACCCTCCGCAGTTGATTACAACACAGACATTATTGGTTCGTGGGTACTGACAAAAGTAGAGGCCTCCAAAGTAGAAAGTAACAATGCGGCAGCATTAGCACTATTACAAGCCGATGTAACTGACGATATATATGAACACAATGAGGAGATAAAGAATAGCACTGATACCATCGTTTACAAAGCAGGTGGTATTGTCGAAACAACCGATTCCAAAGGCACCTATACCATAACGGGAAACTCTATGGTTCAATACTTTAAAATAAATAACGAAAATACAGTATATAAGTCAACTCTTACCATCACACAGATGACAGATTCTTTACTTGTGATGACAAGAGATGAAACACCTCTGTTTGAAGGAGTATCACCAATATTTCAAACATATCCCGACGCAAAAATATCTATTGAATATTCGTACACTTTCAAAAGAGTACAATAAACAATAGACAAAATAGAGAGGCTGCCCTTTTCGGGCAGTTTTTTTTGCTTGGATACTTTTGCAAGTAATGTTATGCGAAACAAGAAACGAGGGCGATTTTTCATTCATACTACTAAGAATCAAACATATAAAAAAATAATTCATATTAGCTTGCCTACATGATATTTTTGATATATGTTTGCCTCCGATTTTCAAACATAACTAATTACTAAAAGTTTCATTTTATGAAAAAAGTACTACAACTCACCGTCTTACTTGCATCCTTATTAGGGTTCACTGCCTGCGACAGAGAAGGTGAAAACGAGGTAAAAGATGTATATGCCAATACCACTTGGATACATAAAAGACCCGTAGAGCTTTTATACGATGTTAAAAAGGATGCTCGATACTACATCATAAAATTTGATGGCAATAAAGGATATACCCACTCAAAAGCAGATTCTTTAGGTATTATTATTACCACACTGGAACAAGGAAGATACGAAGTAAAAGACAATAAAATATTGCTTTATACAGGAGGAAACGAACCGAGTAGCGTACTTACCTACCATGGTGCCCCTTGGTACTACCTTTTAGACGGTAGCTTTGGTTACGTTAAACAATAGCCATCCGATATTTTGGATATAATAATTCAATAAAAATACCGCCCCATTTGTAATTAATATGGGGCGGTATTTATCTTTCGTTGGATAGGAATACAACTTCCTACTCACCACCTTGGGGTAAGGAGCTTGCTTTCACCTTTTGTATCTTCGCAGATGATACACAACTTTTTGCTAAAAATCAAAATAAATAAGACTGTTGTGAGAAGCTTTCAACTTTTGTATCTTCGCAGATGATA
>JBHBVA010000250.1:0-5841 GCA_041793355.1 Bacteroidota bacterium
AACAGAAAGAAAAGATGAAACTTAAACATTTATTTTTCAACGCATTAGCGGTAATATCTTTTGCCGCATGCAGTAGCGAGGCAGAAGAGATAAAGCCCGCAGAAAAAGCCTCAACAGCCACTCTACAGCTGGATATGACGGGCCAATATGGCACAGGCAATTCTGACCAAACACGTACCTTGAGCTTGGACGGAACGGAGTATCCCCGCTTCATCCACGAAGAGGGCGTAACAGACTGGAAAACACACTGTTTCATTCGCAACGAGGCGGGAACAGTGCAATTCTATGCCCTTGTGGATTGGAATGCAACTACCGATTCGGACGGAAACATCTCCCTACACATCAAAAATTCAAAGTTGGAGCTTCAAAACAGTGCAGGTAGCGATGTAACTGCTACTGAGGCGCTTCCCAAAGCGGACGAACGTTGGTACATTGCAGGTATTGCAGGTGGCGGCGTGCTGGACGCAGCCAAAAGTAATGTAACTTATTCTGCTAATAGTGCCCTCGAAGGAACACTAAAATCACACCAGGTACGTGTACCGTTAGCTTTCGGATGGACCCCATTTACCATCCCAGCGAATACTGAACGGGCTCCGCAAATTGTGGTACAGTTCCAACCACAGGGTACACTTTTCAGCGTGTACGTAAATAACAAAACAAATCCGCTGAAGGGGCCTCTCACCTCTGTACTCGTAGCAGAAACCAATGCTTTTTCCAGACGTGGATATTTCGATTATTCCCTTACGGCTACAAGGGCGGAAAATACGTCCGCACCCGCATGGACATGGGTGGATGAAGGTAGTCATATAGTCAACCTCAGAGAAGTAAGCATGGAAGCCAACAAAGCAGAAAACGTTTATTTCTGGGCAATGCCACGCACCACCGTACCGACCGAAGGATTCAGCACTACATTTTGGTTAGATGGATTCACCACTTACGCAGAGGGTACAACCAACGCACCGGCTACCAAGTCGAAACAATACGAAGCAGGAAAAACCTATATGGAAGCAGGATTGGACGTAGGTCCCATCATACACTTCTGGGAGTTTCTGACACCCTACAACGTGGCTCCTGACGGACAAAGTTTTGTTACAACGTCGGCAAACGACGTAAGCGGATATTGGACGTGGCAAGAAGCGATGAATAAATTTTCGACAATCACCATCGACGGAGTGCGATACAGCCTGCCGGTAACGAACCAGTGGAGAACCATTGTCCCCAGCTGGTATGGAAGTGGAAACGGATTTATCCGATTCAATTTGGCCACCGCTGAGAATAACAAAAAAGAAGCCCTATCAGGAAGCGGAATGGGACGAGAATACATTTCGTCTTATCGCGGCTCGCTCAACAACGAGGCATACGCACTACGTTTTTGGACCGAAAGTGGCGACTATAGCCGCTTAACGGCGGTACGTTACCAGTATGTAGATAACCCTGTGCACACTGCTCCCGCAACTCCTCAAAAAATACTGAAAGTAACTTTCCGTTACTTGGGGCCGACGGCATCAGCCACCACTGTGGATGAAATAGCAAACACCGCATATTGGGAAAGCAACACCGAAAACGATGTTACTTTCGGCTTTCCCGCCTCCGGTAGATATAATGCCAATATGGTGCCCGAATACGGTGGTACAACAGGCTTCTTCTGGTCGCAATCAAATTACACTTTAGACGAAGCATGGGGTATGTCCTTTAGCGACAAAGATGCACGCACAGATCGAGGTCTGAAAGGCATCAGACAAAGTGTTCGCTTGTTCAAAGTGAAGCCTTAAGAAAAAGCACATTTCTCCCCCCTCTGCGTTTTTGCATTGCCCGTTTCCCGCAGGGGATGGAGGTCAGGGTATTGTTTTTACTGTGGCAATATCCCGCGTTTGAAAAATAGAAAAGGGTGAAAAAGTGCCTCCGCCTGTCGGCTTGCGAAAAGTCGAGGCGGAGGTTTTTCTGTGTGTTGCAAATGTAGGGGCGTATTGACAAACACAAACTACACACTGATAATCAATAAATTACAACTACATTTATTCTACGGCGTATCTGGAATTAATCTCGAAATTGCGCATCTCTCACAAACGGACGCTTGGCAGAGATTTACGTCGGCAAATGAGAGGCCATTACTTTTTCAGCCAAGGCATAGGATTCTGCTTGTTGGTACCATTCCACAGCTGAAAGTGGAGCTTGGTAACACCGGAGTCGGGGTCGGTGAATACACGTCCGATGTTTTGCCCCATCTTCACCGATTGCCCCTGACGCACCCGCACATTCTGGATGTTGCCGTAGAAAGTGTAGTAATCACCGTGCCGTATGATAACGCACGTGTTGAAGCCCGGAAACGACACCACACGCGACACCTCGCCCCCAAACACAGCTCGTGCGTTGGCCCCCGATTGTGTTTGAATATCAATGCCGTTACTGTTGGTTGTTACGTGTTTGCCTTGCTGATGGGTGCCAAAACTCGACACAATGCTGTACTTTCCGGTAACGGGTACCGGCAACTTACCTCTATTGCTGGCAAAGTTGCTTAAAGAGACACCCTCTTTCGATGCGGCTACATCACGCTCCGGAGCGTTTTGTTTTTTCTCAGCAGGAGCCTTTGTAGGCACTTCGGCCTTTGCCGTTTCAGCTTTCTGAACATCTTTTTTGCCGGGCAGAGGCTCTTTGTTTTGAGGTGTTTCGGCTTTTGCGGCAACTTCTTGTTGCGTTTTTTTCTTCTCCTGTTCGGCTTTGAGCTTGGCAAGAGCGGCTTCTCGTTCGCGTGCCTTTTTATTGCTTGCCAAACTGCGTTGTTCTGTTTCTGCAACTGCTACGGAGTCGGCAGCCTGTTTGTTTCCGTTTTTTTCTTGAAGTTCTGTTTTCGCCTGTTTTTTCGCCTTCATTGCCGGAATCACAGATGCCGCCGTATTACTAACCGCCGGAGGCACCGTAAACTCCCTAAACGGGGCAAAAATCGGCCTGTCGCCATCGCAAAGTGTCCCCACCTGCCACTGGTACGTTTCGCCGGGAGTAAGGTTCGGAATAATAACACTTTCGCCGTAAACTTTTATCACAGTCCATTCACTATCAGCATTTTGACCTTTAGACCTATACGAAACGACATAAGCTTTTGCTTCAGGAACATCCATCCAGCTAAGCTCCACTTGTGTTGGGTGAATATCGTGAGTCAAATTGCCGGGAGCAGGACAATAACCGCCCACCGTGAACCAATTCACATCCGAAAATCCATTGTTGGCAACTGCCTGCCTATCGCTGCTTATCACTCTCACCTGCCATCCATAACGCCTGTGGGGTTGCAGTGCCGGCTCCAAGTGTGTATAGTGTAGCGACGACTGTTGCGTAGTGGTGCGAAACACCTCCACACCGCGTGTGTATGCCGACTGCGGATTCATATTATTTTCGGGCAATTCCTTCAGAATGAACTCATATTCAACATCCATTCCCTCACGATGATAAGTTTTCCACCGAAAAACGATGTGAAAAGGTTTGCTAAACGGTATTTGCTCTCCTCGTTGAGGCTGGCTTAGCACCGGCGGTTTTTGTATCTGCTCTGCCCTATTATCCGCCTCCCACAACGGCAAATTGCTTTGCTGTGCAAAGGTTACGCAAACAACGCACATCAGCACATTTACAAATATCGTTGTGGCTACACGACGGAGTTGCACATCTCTTATACCATCTAAAATATTGACATTCATACCTTTGACCCCAATGTAAAATTATCAACTTCGCTTGCGAACAATACGAATTGCTCTGCGGAAGATTTTCCACAGTTCACCTCCCATTTCGAGGCGGAATAGCCCCACCCCCGACAAATATACGGCCGTGAACACTGCCGACTGGCAAGCAATTGATACATAATTGTTTTGAAAAAATACAGACACCGCAAAAGATGCCATTCCCGCTAATGTGGCTATTGCAAAGTAAGGTGCTATCTGCCTGAAAAACAAAATAAAAGACGTATCCAACATCCGACACGCCCAACCGCCGGCCAACAACAAATTGACAAACGAATAAACCACCCAGCCCCAAGCCAAGCTATGAATGCCGAACTTAAACGTAGCTAAAATGATGATTGTAAGCACAATGCGTTTTGCAACTTCAACACGAAAAAAAGTGCGGGACTTGCCCAACGACAACAGCAATTCTCCGAAAAGGAGGGCAAAGCCCGAAAACAATCCGCTTAGTAACAAGATGCGGAAGATGGAGACCGATGGCAACCACTTTTCGCCTATCAGTGCCACTATAAACGGCTCGGCAATGGTGTAGAGCAATATCAACACGGGGAAGATGACAAAAGCAAGGCTTTTCATCGTTTTGCCCACTATTCGCACAATGCGGTCGTGATGCGTATTGGCTTCCGAAAACATCGGTAAGGCAATGTTGCGAAAGGTATTAAATATGATGGACGACGGAATATCTTGATATTTAGCCGCTTGTGTATAAGTTCCCAAATCGGTTTTGTGATATACCTTACCTATAACCACAGAGTAAATATTGTTAAAAACAGCATTCACAATGCCCGTAAGCAACAGATGCGAGCTATACGAAAAAGCCTCCCGCAATGGTGCCGGCGAAAACCCCAAAGATGGTCGCCACGCATTGCTCCACCACAGCAACGGACACCGAAAAGCCGAAAGTAATACCGTTTGAGCGACCAGCGACCAAACACCAAACCCATTATAAGCTAAATAGATAGCAACGGAAGATGCCATTGCCAACGAGGCGATATTTATCTTGGAAAGGCTACTCATCCGAAGCTGTTTTAGCAGTATGGTGTTGTGTACTAATCCTAACGAATTGAATAGTAGTGAGAGAAACATTATCCGCGAAAGTGACGTTAGTTGCGGTTCGTTAAAAAATGAGGCAATGAGCGGTGCCGAAACAAACAGGATGGCATACAGAAATACGCTGACACCGATGTTGAAGTAAAAAAAGGCATTGTAATCCTGCGAGGTAGCGTCTTTCTTTTTGATGAAATAGCTGCCAAATCCGCTGTCAATCAACACATTGGATAGAGCCACAAACACGGCAAGCATCCCCACCAAACCAAATTCGTCTTGCGAGAAGATGCGGGCAAACTTTACGCCCGTAACAAAGTAAATGAGCTGCAATCCAAACTTATCCATAAAGCTCCAAACAAGAGCTTTTACAGTTCTGGTTTTCAGTTCATTTTCAGGTGTGTTATGTAGTTTTTTGTGTTCCACGACTGCAAAGGTAGCAGATAAATCTTATCCCTCCCAAAAATTAACATACTGCCCAGCTACTTTTATATAATTGTGGTGTTTGTTAACAAACTCCCTACTTTGTTGCGACCAATCGCTCAAACGTTCTTTTTCGCTGATAATCAACTTCAAAGCTTGCTCTACATCCCCCTGCGAGGGTAGTACATTCACGATGGGACGATTCTCCGTTTCGCCCAGCAGGTCGTAAATTTCGGGTTCGCCGCCACTCATCACCACCAAGCCTTGTGCCATTGCCGTGAGGGCATTCATTGCCGGCGAATAAGAATACAGTTGGTCGAGCAACACGTCCGATTGCAACATCGCCTGCACGTATTGGGCATAGGGTAGCGACACCACCTCCCTCACGTTGCAAGCCTGCGGATGTAACCTTGCAACGTTTCGCAAAGCCCTGAGCATCACGTCTGTACCTTTCCATTGCGAGCGAGCCTGCTGTATGCCGATAAAAAAGCGAACCTTGTCGGCTTTCCCTCGCTGCACAAATTGCAGCTCATCCGTGTTGATGGGAGCCGGAATATACGTTGTTTTTTCGGCGAAAATGGGTTGATATGCCACAAAATACTCATACAAGCAAGCTATTATTCCATCTGATTCACAAGCAATTATCTTG
>JBHBVA010000251.1:0-2622 GCA_041793355.1 Bacteroidota bacterium
GCCACCATTTCGGTAACTCTTGTGGATGAGGTGGCAGGAGCCGAATTTCAAGACGAGGCTTACAACTTGCTGATTTCCGGTGAGTCTGTTAATATTCAGGCAAAAACACCCATCGGTGCGTTGAGAGCGGCACAAACACTCCGCCAATTGGCTCAAGGGCGACAAAACACCGTACCTGCCTGCCACATTTTGGACTGGGCAGCGTGGCGTGTACGCGGATATATGCACGACATCGGGCGGTCGTATCTTCCTTTTGAGCGATTGAAGGAGGAAATAGTGCGATTGGCTCGCTACAAAGTGAATGTATTTCATTGGCACTTAACGGATAATCAGGGATGGCGATTAGAAAGCAATGTGTATCCGCAACTTAACCAAGCATCGAGCTATACTCGCCACGCAGGACAATTTTACACCAAAGCCCAAGCCAAAGAGTTGGTAGCTTTGGCAAAAAGCTACGGAATGACGGTGATTCCCGAAATTGATTTTCCCGGACACAGCGAAGCATTCCGCCGTGCAATGGGACACAGTATGATGACTCCCGAAGGATTGGAGGAGATGAAAAAAATTCTGACAGAGGCTTGCGAAGTATTCGATGGTACGG
This sequence comes from Bacteroidota bacterium, assembly GCA_041793355.1. Lineage (GTDB taxonomy): Bacteria > Bacteroidota > Bacteroidia > Bacteroidales > Dysgonomonadaceae > UBA1309. The sequence goes on from JBHBVA010000251.1 coordinate 602, forward strand.
AATGGATGCACATCGGCACAGACGAGGTGCGTCAGCAAGATTTGGGAACAATACCCGAAAATCAATTTGTACCTGTACTTACGGCACACTTGAAACAATTGGGCAGAAAAATAATGAGTTGGAATCCCGGCTATCATCACGCTGCGGGGCAAGTAGATATGACACAAATGTGGAGTTCTGCCGGTAGGCCCACTGCGGGTGTGCCTGCCGTAGATTCGCGATACCATTACATCAACCATTTCGACCAATATGCCGATGTAGTAGGCTTATACAACAGTAACATTGCCGGACAGCAAAAGGGTAGCCAACAGTACGCCGGCACCATCATCGGCATGTGGAACGACCGCTTGATGTCGTCCTACGAAGCAGTTATCAACGAAAATGCTTTTTATGCGTCGCTATTGGCTATGGCTGAGCGTGCCTGGCGAGGAGGTGGCGAACGTTACATCGAAAAAGGTGGTGTTACGCTGGATGCCATGAACGCTGATTTTTTTGATTGGGAACGCCGTTTCCTGTTTCACAAAGGTACGCATTTAAGCGATGCTCCCATATCCTACGTAAAGCAAACAAACATCCACTGGCGTATTACAGACCCTTTCCCCAACGGAGGAAACGTAGCGGCAATATTTCCGCCCGAAACCGAACGTGAACTCGGAACCTCTTTTACCCACAATGGCAATACATACGGCACCGGCACAGCCTTAGGCGGTGGCATCTATCTCCGCCACGTGTGGGGAACCATAGTGCCGGCTTATTACGCATCGCCACAACCCAATAGCACGGCTTACGCATACACTTATGTGTATTCACCCACCTCACAAACGGTAGGTGCTCAGGTGGAGTTTCACAACTACGGTCGTTCCGAAGCCGATTTAGCTCCTCCGCAAGGTAAATGGGATTACAAAGGCAGTCGTATCTGGGTGAATGACAGTGAGTTGCTTCCACCCACGTGGAGCAATACGCACACCACCAAAAGCAACGAAACGGCTTTGGGCAACGAAAATTTCCCTGCTCGTCCGTTGTTGCAAGTGCAACTCAACGAGGGATGGAACAAGGTACCCATCAAATTGCCCGTTACCTCATTTACCTCGCAACAAGTACGTTTGGTGAAATGGATGTTTACCTGCGTATTTACCACTCCGGACGGAAAACGGGCTGCGGACGGCTTGATTTATTCGCCTCGCAAAAATATGAATGCAGCTTTGGAGGTGTTGCTTAGCGAAATAGAGAATGCTCAAAACGCTTTACGCAACAGTACGCAGGGCGAAGAACCGGGAGAATACGGAGCTACCCAAGTGGCCACTTTGCAAGCTGCCATTGCCCAAGCCCAAAGCATTGCCGGGCAAACGGCTATTGACGAGGCTACGGCTCAACAAGCCGCTACTACTTTGCGGTCGGCCACATCGGTTTTTGTTTCGGGGGTGAATATGCCCAAAGTAAGTAGCGAAAACGAAACGTTTTGGTATCGCATCACTGCACCTCTTCGCTTCCCTGACAGAGCTATCGCTTATCAAGGGAATGGAAATGCCGTGAAAGCTGATGTTTACGCAGAAAATCAAGACAAATTTTTGTGGAAAGTGGTGGCTGCCACCGATGGCACTTTCCGTTTGATAAATAAAGCATCCAATGTAGCTTTGGATATTGCCACAGCCCAGAACTCCGGAGTAAAAGCAACAACAGCGGCTACGTCGGCCTCTTCCGCTTGGACATTTCAGCCGGTAGAAAACGGATATTTTGCAATAACGGCAGGCAATGTGCAACTAAACCAAACCAACGCAGGGCACCAATATCAAATATTCAATTGGGGAGGTGGCAACAACTTTACCGACCAAGGTTGTTTGTGGAAATTGAGCATCGCCAAAGTGGAGAGCGAAAATCCCCTCACACTCTTGCAGGAGCTTTTGCGTCAGTATCAAGTACTTCGTCGTACGGCTTCCGTAGGCATCCACCCCGGAATGTATCCGGCAGATGCAGTAGCACTTTTCGACAGTCGGGTAAACGACATTCGCACCTTTGCCCAA
>JBHBVA010000252.1:0-6825 GCA_041793355.1 Bacteroidota bacterium
GGCACCAATACTCGGTAACCTATGTGGGCAATCCCGGAGTGGATGCCGTAGAGCAGTTTCGCAACCAAAACGAAGGGGATACCATAGAGCATTTCCTGCGAGATAACAATCTGACAAACAAGCCAATGGTAGCGATTCTTGCAGGTAGTCGCAAGCAGGAAATACGTGACAATCTGCCAACAATGTTACAAGCCTTTGCACCATTTGCCGGGCAATATCAGGCGGTGGTGGCAGGAGCTCCCGGAATTTCGGCCGATTTTTATAAAGAGTTTATACACAGTGATATACTGGTTGTTTTCGACCAGACTTATCGTTTGTTGAGTTACGCACAAGCCGCTTTTGTTACATCCGGAACGGCCACGTTGGAAACTGCACTTTTTCGCGTTCCGCAAGCGGTGTGTTACCGCACTCCGCTGGGCAGAGTTGCAAATTTTGTGTTTCGTCATTTTTTCAAAACCCCTTATATCTCGTTGGTAAATCTGATTGCCGCAAAACCGGTAGTTCGCGAGCTGTTTGGCAAGTATTTTACGGTCAGTGAATTAAATAGCGAAATGAATCGTTTGCTACACGATGAGGAATATCGCCGGACAATGCTGCAGGGCTACGACCAACTCATCGCAATATTGGGCAAAAGCGGAGCATCGCTCCGTGCGGCAGACGAAATTGTGAGACTATTGCACACACCTCGAACGCTTAGTGCCTGCCCAGTAACATGTTACCCACAATGATGGTAAGTACCACCAGCGTAATAAGTACATACAAACGGTCGCCCTCCATTGCAAAAACAACAACAGACACCACAACTCGCAGAATAGGGGTAGCTATCAGCATCAGCACCCCTAACTGCACAATGGCCGCTCCATCGCCTTGCAAGAGATGATGCCACAGCGTAGCTACGCTTTGCAGATAAGGCGGAATACCATCAAAGTGCTGATAATCGGGCATTTCTCCGCCAGATTGCAATACACAAAGTACCCCTCCAAACAAGGTAACGGCACAGGCCGAATAGCATCCGTAACGGAGCAAAAGTCCCAAAAACTTATCTCCGAGCGAGTGAGTTTTTTTATATCCTCCCGACAAATCCATTGTAAATCATTTGAATGGCAATTACTGTAATCACGGCACAAAAAATCATTCTCAACGTTTGCACATTGGCTTTCATCAATATTTTGGCTCCGAAAAATGCCCCTAATAGCACCCCCGAAACAATGGGGAAAGCCAATCCGGGAGCAATATACCCTCTTTGCCAATAGATAACGGCACTGGCGGCAGCCGTTACGCCCACCATAAAGTTACTTGTGGTGGTGGATACTTTGAACGGAATCTTCATCATTGTATCCATCGCCAACACTTTCAAAGCCCCCGAACCTATACCCAAAATACCTGAAAGGATGCCAGCCAAAGTCATCAAAGCATAGCCTCCTGCCACATTTTGTACGCTGTACTGCACTTCTCCGTTTTTGTCGGGAAAGGATGAGTTTAATTTTAGTTTCGTTGCCCAAGCATCAGCTTTCAATTCGCCGTCAGGCAGCGTATTTTTCTTGCGAACAGACATCACTCCCGAAAATATCAAAACAAACCCGAAAAGAATTGCAATGTAATTGGTAGGCAGATACATAGCCACCATCGCTCCCACCACCGCTCCGGTAGTGGTAGCCACTTCCAAAAACATTCCCAGCCGGGTGTTGGTAAATCGCTCCTTGATGTATGCCGCTGCCGCCCCCGATGAGGTGGCGATAGAGGTTATCAACGCTGCACCAATGGCATAACGCATATCCACCCCGAAACCTAAGGTAAGTAGTGGTATTACCACCACACCACCTCCCAGCCCCGTAAGTGAACCCAGCATTCCGGCAAACATTGCTCCCAGAAACAGAATGATGGAAAAAACTTCCATCCCGACGTTGCCAAAATCAATCATAACACGACCAATTATTAACTATTTTCCTGCCACAATTTTCTGAATTTCGTTCAGTTTGTTCAGAGCATCCATAGGTGTAAGATTGTTCACGTCCAGATTACGGATTTCATCTCGCACCTGACTAAGCACAGGGTCGTCCAGTTGAAAAAAATTGAGCTGAAAGCCCTCCTTGTTTTGTGCCACATCTGTCAGATTTCTCGACAAATCTTGTTTGCGATTATCTGTTTCGAGCTGTTTCAAAATCTGCCCCGACCGTTTTACGATGGATTTAGGCATCCCTGCCAATTTAGCCACGTGTATCCCGAAACTGTGTTCACTTCCGCCACGCACCAACTTCCGCAGAAAGATAATTTTCCCATCCAATTCTTTTACGCTCACATTGTAGTTTTTGATGCGTTTGAATGTTTTCTCCATCTCGTTCAGTTCGTGATAATGGGTAGCAAACAGAGTTTTGGCTCGTGCTTTGGGATGTTCGTGGATGTATTCCACAATGGACCAAGCTATGGAAATACCATCGTAAGTGCTTGTGCCACGTCCAAGCTCATCGAACAGTACAAGACTCTTGTTACTAATATTGTTGAGTATGTTGGCGGCCTCATTCATCTCCACCATAAAGGTAGATTCACCCAGCGAAATATTGTCCGACGCTCCTACTCTGGTAAAAATTTTATCCACCAAGCCTATTTTTGCCGATTCGGCAGGAACAAAACTTCCCACTTGAGCCAGCAAAGTGATGAGTGCCGTTTGACGCAACAAAGCCGACTTACCGGCCATATTGGGCCCTGTAATGATGATAATCTGCTGTGTATCATTATTTATAAGTACGTCATTAGCAACATATTCCTCACCCGCTGGCAATTGCTTTTCTATCACGGGATGTCGCCCTTGCCGAATATCTATTTCGTCTTCATCGTTCACCTCCGGACAGATGTAGCAGTTCTCTTTCGCCGCAATGGCAAACGACAGCAAACAATCGATACGAGCCACTAAGTTGGCATTTTCCTGTATGGTAGGAATATAGTCGATGAGGCTTGCCACTAAATTGGCAAAAATCTCCGTTTCCAGCAGATAGATTTTTTCCTCCGCACCCAAAATTTGCTCCTCGTACTCTTTCAACTCCTGCGTGATGTATCGCTCTGCCGTAGTCAAGGTTTGCTTGCGAATCCAATCCGCAGGCACTTTATCCTTATAAGCATTTCGCACCTCTATGAAGTAGCCGAATACGTTATTGAAGCTGATTTTGAGCGATGGAATACCGGTGGCTTCACTTTCTCGTTGCTGAATTTGCAGCAAATAGTCTTTCCCCTCGTAGGCGATACTCCGCAACTTATCCAGCTCCTCCCTTACACCTTTTTGTATCATTCCACCTCTGTTTGTCAAGGTGGGAGGGTCGCTTACTATCTCACGCTCAATACGTTCGCATATCACGGGACAAGAATTTAGCTTCTCGCCTATCTCACGGAGCGTTGGCTCGTCCGCTGCCAAGAATGCTTGCCGGATAGGTTCTATCGCCCTCAAAGCGGTTTTCAGTTGCACCACCTCACGCGGGTTCACTCGTCCCACCGCCACTTTCGATATGATTCGCTCCAAATCGCCGATAAGAGCCAATTGCTCTGTCAGCAATGTTTTCAGTTGAGGTAGTTTGAAGAAGTATTCTACCACTTTTTGACGATTGCGGATAGTTTGCAACTCTTTCAGCGGAAATACCAACCAACGGCGTAACATACGAGCTCCCATTGGTGTTATGGTACGGTCTATCACGTCCAGCAAGCTTTTTCCGCCCTCATTCATCGTGCTAACCAACTCCAAACTCCGAATCGTAAACTTATCTAAGCGGACAAATCTATCCTCCTCTATGCGAGATAGCTGCGTAATATGTCCAATATTTCGATGGTGCGTACTTTCCAAATAATGAAGTATCACACCGGCAGCCACTACGCCCATCGATAAGTGTTCCACTCCAAAGCCTTTGAGGCTTTTGGTTTGGAAGTGATTGAGCAACAACCCTTTGGCAGTATCATCAGTAAATACCCAGTCCTCCAATTCAAAAATAAGCGAACGAATAGCATAATTCTCCTGAAACTGTTTTTTACGACTACGTTCCACCAAAACCTCTTTGGGCGAAAAGTTATTCAACAGTTTATCTACGTATTCCTGAGTACCCTCCGCCACCAAAAATTCACCTGTGGATATATCCAAAAACGAAACACCGCATACATTTTTACCAAAATGTACAGCTGCCAAAAAGTTATTCTCTTTGTGATTCAGCACAGTATCATTGATAGATACTCCCGGAGTTACCAGCTCTGTTATCCCCCGTTTTACGATTTTTTTCGTCAGCTTAGGGTCTTCCAGTTGGTCGCAAATTGCCACCCGCTTGCCGGCCCTAACCAGCTTGGGCAAGTAAGTATCCAAAGCGTGATGCGGGAATCCCGCCAACTCCACGTAAGCGGCAGCACCATTTGCCCGCCGGGTAAGCGTTATACCCAATATATTAGACGCCACAATGGCATCATCGGAGAATGTCTCGTAAAAGTCGCCCACTCGAAACAACAAAACAGCATCGGGATATTGATTTTTTATCTCGTTATACTGTTTCATCATCGGCGTTTCCGCTATTTTTTTTGCCACGTTTCTTCTATTCTTTTGATAATTTGCAAAGGTAATGTTTTTTCTTGGTTGAGCTTAATTGCTGAAATCCCACGAAACTCCCACTTTAAAGATGGTAGGGTTCAGCGGATAGTGCGGTATTGAGAAGTAGCCGTTGGCACCCGTATTTTTCAACACATTGTAGTACATTGCAAAAAAGCGAGTTTTTTGCAGATGTGCGTTCAGGTAGATGGTGGACATGGGGAAACCTCCCACTTTTACCTGACGTTGGTTGTAGAACTTCATCAACGACGGCTCGTAGGCCGGAGCATAATAGCTTGTGTGAAAGTGGGCATCTGCCCCCAGCTGCACGGTAAGCACTTTAGACACTTTTGTTTGCAGATACAGATTGGTGTAGGCACTAAGCGTTGGCACAGGTATCACCGACTCGTGCGAGGTGGTTTGGTAAGCCACTTGGGTGTTCCAATGCAAAATACCTGCTCGAAGTTGCTGGTTGATGCGTGCCGACAACACTTGCACGTTTCCGTTGTGCTGACTAAACAGCGTATCGGCTCCGTAGTGTAAATGATTTTGTACGTTTTCTACCCCGATGCTCACCTGAGTACCCGTGTGCGGAATGTTGAGTTCGCCCCCCACAAACACCTTGCGAGTGTTGCTGAAGTCGGTATTCCATTTGAAGTATTTACTGTACATATTCTCTTCGATGAATAGCGGCTGTTCGTTTTTGATGTAACCGCGTGCCGTGAGCGATGCCTGTTTGCCTCTGATGTTCAGAAAAGTGGATACCTCGCCCGACAAAGTAAATTCGCCCAAGTCCACCCCTAATACACCGATGTCTGCTCCCAAATGGTACTGCAAATATTTGCCCGTAGTTTTGGTGAGCGTACCGCCAATGCTGGTAGCATTGTGGTTTATTTGACTGATGCCCGACTCCGTGGGCAAATGAAAACGGCGATTGACATTACTAATGTATGCCATCAATCCGAACTTCACCCAAGGGCGAAAGCCTTCACGCATGGCTATTCCGGCAGTGTTTCTCCACTCCGTGAGCGACGACCGATGGCTGGGTGCTTGGTCGAAATAGACATTGGAATACAAAGTATCGATGTTGCGAACCTTGCTGCCGGAGCTGACAAAAGCCGTGTCGTAGGAGAAAAAGTGGCGACTCTGCTTCGTAAAGTGCGAATTGAAAACAAGGCTTGCCACAGGCACAAAGGTTTTCACGATAGTATCCTGCTCGTTGATGCGTTTCTTCTCCTTGCGATAGTAGCCTATGTGGTATCGGTTGGCAGCATAAAACTGCTGCATCCGCAGGCGGTTCCACGTTTGCGACAGCTTTACGGGATAGTCGGCCGCCGTGTAGTTCGATGGTAAGCTCGGCGAATTGGGGTTAGTGATAAAAAGGTCGTTGCTCATACCGCCGTTTTCCGACAGCAAGGTATAGTTGTTACCCGCCCAAGCGTGCAGTTCGTAGCGGTCGCCCAGATAGTTTGCCCTTACGGAGTAGTTCAGAGCCTTGTTCGAGAGCGACTGATACTGCCCGCGAGCATACTGGTAATCAATGTCGAATGCCAAATTCAAACGTTTGTTTACGTTGGTGGAAATCAATGCTTCAAAGCGTTCCTCTTTGTAGGCACCGCTTCCGCCGGACAGATAGTGGATGTTGGAGATAGGCACTTTGGTATTATAAAACAGGGTGTTGCCCGGACGTTTGTAGTAGGGCGACAGCACGTCCCAATAAGTGAACTCTGTTTTGTCGTACCCCTCGAAGTAGAGTTTAGAGTACGAGGGCGAACCCAAGTTACCCAAATACCCAACCCCCAAAGTACGTCCGTCCTGCAACGACCGCTGATGATAGTTATACAGCAACGTATCTCTGTCTTGGGGCGTTTGAGCTCCCGTAACCTCATCTATCACCCACGAGCGATAGGAGGGAAGCTGCTCTGCACTATCCTTGCTTACGACGGAAGCACCTGCTTTTTTCTCGGAAGCAGGGCGGATGCGGTGTGGCAGAGGCGTATTCTGCGTTTGTGCCAGCAAACCGGCTGACAACCAGCATTGTATGATTACAACTATGTATATCGTTTTCTTCATTGCGATGCAAAGATAAGTAGAAAAAAAATATCCTGCTCGGCAGAACGGATATTCTCCGGAGTTTTTTCGCTCGCACCGCCCCACAACTATAGTTTATTGGAAAATTCTGCCCCAAATACCAATGGGCCATTTACTTGTCTGCACCTGCACATACACCGCAAACACCTACGCTACAGCCTCACAAATATCTAAAAAACAAC
>JBHBVA010000253.1:0-8835 GCA_041793355.1 Bacteroidota bacterium
GACGTGGGGGTGGAAACTACTCTGAAAATCATCCAACGAATAGAGGCAAGGGTGGCACGCGACAAGTATGTAAATACGGATGAGCTAACAACCATCCTTCGGGACGAAATAACACAACTACTCACAGAAAATAAATCGACCGACGATACCGATTTTTCCACACCGGCACATGCCAAACCATACGTTATAATGGTTGTAGGCGTAAACGGAGTGGGAAAAACTACCACCATAGGTAAGTTAGCAAGCCGTTTCAAGGCAAATGGAAAAAGCGTATATCTGGGAGCTGCCGATACATTCAGAGCTGCCGCTGTGGAACAATTGACTGTGTGGGGCGAGCGTGTAGGCGTTCCTGTTATCAAACAAAAAATGGGTGCTGACCCTGCATCAGTGGCTTACGATACACTGAGTTCGGCAGTTGCGAACAATGCAGACGTGGTGATTATCGATACTGCGGGTCGCCTTCACAACAAGGTGGGCTTGATGAACGAGCTTTCAAAAATCAAGAATGTGATGACGAAAGTGGTTCCCGATGCTCCGCACGAAGTGTTGTTGGTGCTGGATGGCTCTACCGGGCAAAATGCCTTTGAGCAGGCAAAACAGTTTACTGCCGCTACCGATGTTACGGCATTGGCTATCACCAAACTGGACGGCACGGCAAAAGGAGGAGTGGTAATTGGCATAAGCGACCAATTCAAAATCCCTGTAAGGTACATAGGCTTAGGTGAGGGCATCGATGACTTGCAAGTGTTCCGTCGCAAAGAGTTTGTGGATTCTCTATTCGGTGAAAGTGGCTCTAATTGAGAAATAAATGGCATAATTACTAAAAATATTTTCTGATGTTTAAAAGATTGTTATCGGGTGTGTTGGGTAACGCAAGTAAGGTTTCTAATGAGCAACTGGAACGCGAATATGGTTTGCTATTGGTCCCCGACGAACACATCGAATTAGGGTTCGTGCTTGTGCGAGATATGTTCATATTCACCAATAAAAGGTTGATACTCGTTGATAAACAGGGGCTTACCGGTAGAAAGGTGGAGTACTTGTCGGTCGCCTACAAAAGTATATCACGATTTAGTGTAGAAACTGCGGGCAACTTTGACTTGGATGCAGAACTAAAGATTTGGATTTCGGGTGAGCAACAGCCCAGCATTCAAAAGCAATTCAACAGCTCGGTAAATGTGTACGAGGTGCAGCAGATATTGGCAAGCTATATATTGTAGATAAATATCTTTCGGCGAGGCGGTTATGCTTATCCGTCCGCCTGAAAAAACAAAATAATAGATTAAACATTGATAAAGAACAGAATAGATGTGATTACGCTGGGGTGCTCCAAAAATTTGGTGGATTCCGAAGCGTTGATGAAGCAACTGCTTGCTAACGGATATACCGTTCAGCACGACCCTGAAAGTCCCAAGGGTGAAATAGTTGTGATAAATACTTGTGGGTTTATCGGCGATGCTAAAGAAGAGTCGGTAAATACCATATTGAGTTTTGTAGAGGGCAAAAAACGTCGCAAGCACAGCAAGGTGTTTGTGATGGGTTGCCTCTCGGAGCGGTACCGTCAGGAGCTTGCGGACGAAATTCCCGAAGTGGATAAATTTTACGGCAAGTTCGATTGGAAAAACCTGATGCAGGAGCTGGGTAAGTCGTACAAGCAAGATTCGGCTTTGGAGCGAAGCATTACCACTCCGCCTCATTATGCGTATCTGAAAATATCGGAGGGGTGTAACAGAACGTGTTCTTACTGCTCCATTCCGATAATGACGGGGAAACACAAGTCGCGGAAAATAGAGGATATTATAGCCGAAGTAGAAGCGTTGGTAGCCGGCGGTACTAAGGAATTTCAGGTGATAGCACAAGATTTGTCATTTTACGGCATCGACCTTTACAAAAAAATGGCCTTGCCGGAATTGATAGAGCGTATTTCCGACGTGCCCGGAGTGGAATGGATTCGTTTGCACTACGCATATCCGGCAAAGTTCCCTTACGATTTGTTGAGGGTGATGCGTGAGCGGAGCAATGTTTGTAAATATTTGGACATTGCATTGCAACACGTGAGCGATAATATGCTGAAGGTGATGAAACGAAATATCACCAAACAAGAAACTTACGATTTGTTGAACACCATCCGAAAGGAGGTGCCGGGCATCCATATCCGCACCACGCTGATGGTAGGGCATCCGGGCGAAACGGAGCAAGACTTTGAGGAGCTTTTGCAGTTTGTGAAAGATATGCGTTTCGAGCGGATGGGAGCGTTTCCGTATTCGCACGAGGATGGAACGTACGCTTTCGACCACTACGAAGACAGCATAGAGGATGACGTGAAGCAACGTCGGATGGACGAACTGATGACCTTGCAAGAGCGTATTTCGGCAGAATTGAGCCACGAAAAAGTAGGTAAAACTTTGCGGGTGATAATAGACCGTGAAGATGCCGAATATTATATCGGTAGGACGGAGTTTGACACTCCGGAAGTGGACCCGGAGGTGCTTGTGCGTAAAACACAGACTTTAACCATTGGGAACTTTTATGAGGTTCGCATTACGGAAGCACAAGCTTTCGATTTGTACGGCGAGGTGATAGCATAACGATAACACAAGAGTGGAATGCAATGACACACAAGGAATTTGTCTCGGAGTTGGCCGATAGAGTGGGGCTTACGCAGGCGAAAACTGCGGAGCTACTGGATGTGTTGCTGGAAACTTTGTGTACTCAGCTGGCAGAGGGGAATAGTATTGCCTTTCAGGGGTTCGGTTTGCTGGAGCCCAAGAAAAAAATGGAAAGAATTATTGTTAATCCTGCCACAAAACAACGTTTTTTGGTGCCTCCTAAAATTTCGGTGTCGTACCGTCCGAGTCAAAACTTGAAACAGACAATTAATAATAGAAGCGATGAATAAAAAAATGACCTTGACGGATTTGGCTGAAGTTCTGTCGGAAAACCGGGAGATTTCAGAAAACTTTCTCCGAGAATTTATCAACGTCCTTGTGAAAAATCTGAAGGAAGATAACACCGTAAAGCTGAAAAACTTTGGTGTTTTTAAGGTTGTAAAAGTTGGAGAGCGAGAAAGTGTAGATGTGAATACGGGCGAAAAAATAATAATTCCCGCTCATCAAAAAATAACTTTTAGCCCCGATAAAAAGTTAAAAGAGTCTGTCAATAAGCCTTTTGAGCTGTTTGAACCTGTGCTTTTGAGCGAAGGAGTGGAGATTGATATGTCCGACGTGGAAAGCTTATGCGAGGAGGTGTCGCAAGAAGCGACTACCACCCCTCAGGGAAAAAATGTATCAAAAGCTGACGAGCGTGTAGAGCCTCCGATAGTGCCAAGTATTCCGTCTGTTGCAGAAGAGCCGCATAGCCTCCTATCTGATCCGATGGTAACATCCGCAAGGGGAGTGCCAATGCGTCCTAAGCGAGGGGATAATTTATTGTATATGATATGTGTTGCGGTAGTTTTATTGCTTGGAGTAGGATTCTACTACTACGTGATACGCGGAGACGAAGTGCAACTGGAAGATGCTACCGTATTGCAGCCCGATAGTGCCATGCTTTTGGAGGAAGATAGTCTTGCTTTTGAGGGGGCCGACACATCCGATGCTGCTTACGATACGGTGGTGAGCGACGAGATAACGCAGGGTGCAAGCGTTGTGGAAAAAGTGGAACAGGAGCGTATGCAACAAATAGCTCAAGAAGAGGCTGTAAAACGCGAACAAGCCGCTCAAGAACGAGCCAAACTGGTGGCAGACCGAAAGAGCAATGTAGTTACTAAAGAGCAAATCAGACAGGAGACAGCGAAAACTACATCGTCGGCCACTAAGCAACCATCTACACAAAGCAAATCGGTAGTGGTGAAGGCCGGAGATACTTTCCGCACATTGGCTTTGCAGCACTACGGAAGCAAGGACTTTTGGGGATATATTTATCAGGCAAATAAAGGTAAGGTGAAAAGTCCCAATAGTTTATCGCAGGGCGTTACGTTGGTGATTCCGTCGGCTGCCTCATTGGGTATCGATGCCAATAATCCGGCATCAATCAGCAAGGCGAAAGCCTTAGGTGCAAAGCTCAAATAGTAGATATTCGCTTTTGTAGATTACAAAAAACAGGAGAGGCTGTGTTTACTTCAAAAAAATAAACGCAGCCTCTTTTTTTATTTTACAGGGCTTTTGGGTGCCCTCTGTCGGGATTTGCTTTAGTATTCTTGATTCAGAAGTTTTGCCTTTTTCAGTACCCAGAAAAGCACCGAAAGTGCAACACCCACAATGGCTGCAAATGCCATACCTTTCAGTTCTACGCTCCCTATCTGAATGGTGGCACCCGAAACGCCAACCACAAAGGTTATTGCCCCCAAAACCATATTGCTGTTGCGGCTGAAATCCACACGCTGTTCTACAAACATACGAAAGCCTTGAACGGCAATTACACCATATAATAATAGTGTCATTCCGCCTAATACGGCATTCGGAATGCTTGATATTACGGCTGAAATCTTGCCGATGCACGAAAAGGCAATGGCAAACAGAGCGGCTCCGCGAATCACCCAAACGGAATAAACACGAGTGATGGCCATCACTCCGATATTTTCGCCGTATGTGGTATTGGGAGGCGAGCCGGCAATCCCTGATATGATGTTGGAGATACCATCGCCCAGCAATGAGCGGTCCAGTCCGGGTTTGCTCATTAGGTCGTGATTGGTAACCTTGCCCGTTACTATGAGGTGGCTGATATGCTCGGTGAGCACCACAATACAGGCCGGAATAATCACAACAATTGCCTCTACGCTCAATTTAGGCATCGAAAATTCAGGTAGGGCAAACCAAGCTGCTTCCGCAATTTTTTGCGTATCCACCATTCCTAATGCCAACGCTACCAAGTATCCGCTTATTACTGCTATCAAAATGGGAATTACTCGGAAAAAGCCGCGAAACACCACAGAGCCAATCACCCCAACCATCAAGGTAAACAGTGCCACTCCAACGGTTTGGCTGTCCATCACAAATGGTTTTACAACCTCGCCCACTTTGGTGGGAAAAGGCACTAAACCCGCTTGCATTGCGGCCACAGGTGCCAATTCTAAGCCTATGATGGCAACCACAGCTCCCATCACGGCAGGAGGCATCACAGCATCAATCCATCCGATTCCCCACTTCCGCACGATGAGGGACATCACCACAAAAAATACTCCGAAGAAGATGAAGCCGGCCTGTGCGTAAGCAAAAGAGCCCATCGAGCTGATAATAAGCAGAGTAGGGGCGATAAAGGCAAAGCTGGAGCCCAAATAGGCAGGTATGCCACCTTTGGTTATCCACGAGTAGAGCAATGTGCCTATACCATTCATTAGCAGAGCGATAGCGGGATTTACTCCCAGCAGAATGGGTACTAAAATAGTGGCACCGAACATTGCTGTAAGGTGCTGTAAACTAAGCGGAATACTCTCTTTAAGAGGCAACTTTTCGTAGATGCCGATAGTTCGTCTTTCTGTTTTCTGTTCCATTTATTACTTGTTGATTTAGTTATTCTGTTTTCTGTTTGGGGGAGTCTGAAAGCTGTGCGATAATATTCGGTTGGGGATATTTTGTCCCCTCGTAAAGGCTTATGTAGCAATGTTTTGGGCTGTTTCCAATAACTCTGCCTTTGTTCGTAATAATCTTTGTCATACGCAACAATCGTTGAAATATCAGATATTTGTGGCAAAGATAAGTAAATAGCCGGATATTTGCCTGCTAAATTGTACGGAAAGTGTGAGTAATAAATTTTTGCGGAGAAAGGTGTTTTTGCTATCTGCAAGACGGTATAAGAAGTGTTGTTGTGTTAAAAAGGAGTTTTTTGTCGGTATAATCCTTTCATTGTGTAGATAAAAGTGCTATATTTGCAGTCAAAATATTAATCTAATACAAGTTTTTATGGCAAAATTGATAAAGCCTAATGGCTACAAAGCTGTGCTGGATATGCGGCAAACAGAGCAAGGCATTAAACTTATAAAAGAGTTTTTTCAACAAAATTTGTCGGCAGAACTCCGTTTGCGACGAGTTACTGCTCCGTTGTTTGTAGAGCAAGGTACGGGTATCAACGACGATTTGAACGGGGTGGAACGTCCTGTCTCTTTCCCTATCAAAGACCTCGATGGTCGTTCGGCTGAGATTGTACATTCGCTGGCAAAGTGGAAACGACTCACACTTGCCAACTACCAAGTGGCTGACGGATACGGCATTTACACCGATATGAACGCTATTCGTGCCGACGAAGAGTTGGATAATTTGCACTCGCTGTATGTGGACCAATGGGACTGGGAGCGAGTGATAAACGAAGGAAATCGCAACGTGGATTTTTTGAAGCGTGTGGTACGAAAAATATATGGAGCATTGCTCCGCACCGAATATTTGGTGTGCGAAGCGTTCCCTCAAATTACGCCTTTGTTGCCCGAAGATATAACTTTCTTTCACTCCGAAGAGTTGTTGCAACGTTATCCCAACCTAACGTCCAAGCAACGAGAAGATGCTGTGTGTAAGGAGTTTGGAGCCGTGTTTGTAATCGGAATCGGAGGTGAACTTTCTGACGGAAAAATCCACGATGGTCGTTCGCCCGACTACGACGACTGGAGCACACCTAACGAAGATGGTTTCTGTGGACTGAACGGCGACCTTTTGGTTTGGAATCCCATTTTGGAAAATTCGTTGGAGCTTTCATCTATGGGTATTCGTGTGGATAAGGAGGCACTTTTGCGTCAGTTGAAATTGCGTAATGCCGAAGAGCGTACGGGATTGTATTTCCATAAACGATTGATAAACGAAGAGTTACCTTTGTCTATTGGTGGCGGTATTGGGCAGTCGCGTTTGTGTATGTATTTCCTGCGAAAGGCTCACATAGGTGAAATTCAGGCCAGTATTTGGAGCGAAGAAATGTATCGCGAAGCTGCCGAAAATGGAATACCTTTGATATAATCATTCCCTTTCATGTTTGAGCGAGAAAAACAAGGTGTATTTCATTGTGTTTGAGCACTTTGTTAAATGTAATCTCCTCCGTACCACTCATTGCGAGCGGCATGGAGGAGAATCTTTTTACCCCCCTTTTCTATTTTTTTTCAAACGTAGGGTATTGCCACACTAAAAACAATGTCTCGCCCTCCATCCCCTGCGGGAAACGTGCAATGCAAAAACGTAAATAGGGAGGCATTTAATTTTTAATTCCGGATTACGCAATAGAAGTAAATGTAACTAATTGATTATTAGTAGATGATTTGTGTATTTTTCAATGTATTGCAAGTGTAGGGGCATATTATAATCATACGCCCTTACAATGAAATTAATTAAATTTTTGTCTTTCAGTGTATTGCAATCGTAGATGTGTATTGCAATACGCCCTTAGGAAGTAATTAAAGGAGTTTTTTTATGGAAAAATACAAAAGCCCTCCGAAGAGGGCTTGCACAAAATAGAGAGTGACTCTGGCGGGAATCGAACCCACATCGAAGGAACCGGAATCCTTTATTTTATCCATTAAACTACAGAGCCTTGCAGGTTTCGCAACGCAAAAGTAGTATTTTTTTTGTGAAAATCGTTTTCACAAGGCTAAAAATACGGGGCTGACACATAAAAATCAATTCCATAGCTAAATGTAAAACCGTGCAATCTTTGTGTATTATGTGTAATCCGGCTGTATTATGGACGCTTATATGGCAGATGTGAGGCCCATCCCTTTTTCAGGGTAGATAGCAACCGATAGAAAAACCTCCACCCCGACTTTTCTCAAGCCGATGGCGGAGGTTCACTTCACCCTTTTCTATTTTTCAAACGCGGGGTATTGCCACAGTAAAACAATACCCTGACCTCCATCCCCTGCGGGAAACGGGTAATTCAAAAACGCAGGAGGGGAGGGAATGTGTTTTTTATTCTACACTGTTTTTGAACAAGCGGACACTTAGCGGAGTCTCCTTGCTCATTGTACTTACAGCAACATTTAGCGAGCCGAATACCATACGTCTGCCCATTGTGGCGGATGCTCCCGTAGTAAGCCAATAATAACCGGCTGTACCTTTGTTGATAACACTAGAACCTGTGGAAGCCCTATATCCGGCTGCCGGGAACAGGAAGGACACATCGCTTGTGTTGTTGCTCTGCCAATATTCTTCATTGGCTATTTGGTCTATGGTTGTGGAGGCACCGGCCACGCCCAAATATCTGAAAGTAACTTTCAGCATCTTTCCCCCGCCTTCATTGGGGTTGTCTATGTAGGCGTAACGTGTAGCTGTAAGTCTGCTATTGTCGGCATTTTGAGCTAAACGGCGACCATAAGCAATGCCGTCGGCGGTGCCTCTATAGCTGGCTGTGTAAAAACCTGTATATCCGTTTATGTCAATCACTTCTTGTACGTCATCTACGGAAGAGATAGACGAGAAAGAAGCAGCCATGTAGGTGGATGAATGGTCAGGAAATAAACCTCTCATCTCCCCAACATTCGGCAAATGATAGCCTATTCCATCCACGGTAAACCCCCACAAAAACGAGGTTCTTGCATCCGCCCAAGTCCAAAAACCACTTGCACCGTTGGCATGTGTGGTTGCAAAGCTTGTCCCGTCGGGTGCCACGTTGTATTCCGCTAGGAATTCGTGAGGAAGATAAGGACGATACACATCCACTCCCTTAACCATATAGGTATTTCCACTTTGGAATGTTTTGGTGATAGCCGCAGGCTTTTCGGAAGATGAACCTTCGGCAAAATAAGTGTAACCGCCTATTCCCACTGTAGTGCCGAATCCTTCAGCCGGCACAGTGGTGCGTGGCATTGCCCAAGTGTAGCAATTAGCACCGGTATTTTGGTCGATATTTATACTACGAGAAAAC
>JBHBVA010000254.1:0-4402 GCA_041793355.1 Bacteroidota bacterium
AGTAGCGTAACTCGTTTAGCGAATCGAGTGCCGATGTGTGCCACTCTACGTTGTCGGATCGCCAATTTGCTTTCATATCGAAAAAGCGGAGGGTTGCAATTGTCGCCTTTGTACACGGACAATATGGTATTGCAACACG
This sequence comes from Bacteroidota bacterium, assembly GCA_041793355.1. Lineage (GTDB taxonomy): Bacteria > Bacteroidota > Bacteroidia > Bacteroidales > Dysgonomonadaceae > UBA1309. The sequence continues at coordinate 140 of JBHBVA010000254.1, forward strand.
GAATACCACTCACCATAAAGGGAAAAGCCGATGCAAATGAAGAAGTTACGGTGCAGTTAGGGAAACTCCGTCGCACGGGCAAAACAGACACAAACGGCAATTGGAGCGTAGTGCTTCCACCTCTGAAAGCAGGCGAAGCACATACTTTAACCATCCGCACAACCAAGCAAAAAAAGGTGTTTACCAACGTGATAGCAGGCGAAGTGTGGCTATGTTCGGGACAATCGAATATGGAGTTTGCCCTGAAGGACGCAGAAGATGCTCATCGGGCAATTACGCAATCCGACAACGCAAACATCCGCTTTTTCGATATGAAAGCAAATTGGCGAACCGACAACGTAGAGTGGCAACCATCGGCACTCGACTCGCTGAACGAGCTACGCTACTATCGCCCAACACAATGGCAGCCTTCATCGCCGCAAACGGCAAAAAACTTTTCGGCAGTGGCCTACCATTTCGGCAAAATGTTGCAAGACAGCTTAAAAGCGCCTATCGGACTGATTTGCAATGCAGTAGGAGGGAGTAACACCGAATCGTGGATTGACCCTAATACGTTAGAAATGTACTTCCCGAAGATTTTGCACAATTGGCGAGAAAATGACTTTATTCAAGATTGGGTGCGAAAACGTGCCGCCACCAATTTGAAAAAAGCCACCGACAAATATCAGCGACATCCGTTTGAGCCTACATATCTGTTCGAAGCCGGCATCCGACCATTGGAGGCTTTTCCCATCAAAGGGGTTATTTGGTATCAGGGCGAATCGAATGCTCACAACAAAGATGCTCACAATCAATTATTTAAACTGCTTGTAAGTAGCTGGCGAAAATATTGGGGAAATCCCCAAATGCCTTTTCACTACGTACAATTATCGAGTCTTAGCCGTCCGTCGTGGGCGTGGTTTCGTGATAGCCAAAGGCGATTGCTCACCGAAATTCCGCACGTGGGAATGGCAGTTTCCAGCGATTGTGGCGACACATTGGACGTACACCCCAAAAAGAAACGCCCCGTAGGCGAACGCTTGGCTCACTGGGCTTTGCATCAGACGTATAACAAACCCATCACACCATCGGGACCGCTATTCAAGGAGGTTACATTCCGCAAAGGAGAAGCCTTGATTAGCTTTCATTATGCCGAAGGCTTGCAAACATCTGACAACAAGGAAGTTCGCTCGTTTGAGGTGGCAGAACACAAAGGGCTGTTTTTCCCGGCCAAAGCCGAAATTAAAGGCAATTCCATTCGCTTGCGTAGTCCGCAAGTGGCTAATCCCCGATATGTACGCTATGCATGGCAACCTTTTACGAATGGCAATTTGGTAAACGGAGCAGGATTACCTGCCTCAACTTTCACCACAGAAGAATAAACAATGATGTTACAATCGGAAATGGAAACTTTTCCTTCGGTATTTTTGGAAGCACACAATATCCAAAACCGCAACAAGGGGCTGGGAGTATTTAACTTTGAGCTGATAAAAGCAATGAGTGATGTAAATACAGATTTTTGCATCTATCTGAATATGAGCGAAAAAGGTTTGATGAAACATTTTCCATCGCCCCTGATGAAGTTTCATCGCTATCGGAGCTGGCAACGACATCCGTTGTTTCGCATCCGCAAGCGGGTAGATATTTGGCACAGCCTCAATCAAAATATCAAAATTGAACCTTATCGCAACCCGAAATACGTACTTACCATTCACGATGTGATAGGCAACAACGAGGGTTCGGAAGGGCATCGTCGCCTTTGCGAAAAAATAAATCGGGCAGATGCCATCACTTACATCTCGCAGTTTGTACAAACGGAGGTGCACCAACGTTTCCGCATTCCGCAGGGGATAGCCGAATACGTCATTCACAACGGAAACCCCATTACGGAGCTACTGGATACCTCCGACTTCCGCCCTATTGAGGCCGCTCGGTCGCCTTACTTGTACGCTATCGGAGATTTTCAGGAGCGAAAAAACTTTCATTCGTTGGTGCAAATGATGCGTTTGGAAAAAGATTTGAAACTCATCATTTCGGGGCAAAACAAGAGCGAATATGCCCACCGCATCAGTCAAATGATAGTAGATAATAACCTGACAGACAGGGTTTTTATTACCGGAGTGGTGAGCGAGCAAGGCAAGCAATATTATCTGCAAAATGCCACCGCTTTTCTGTTTCCCTCCACCGACGAAGGATTCGGACTGCCCATTGTAGAGGCTATGAAGTTTGGCAAACCCGTGTTTTTGTCGCCGCTATCGTGTCTGCCCGAAATAGGCGGAACCGACGCTTACTATTTCCGGAGTTTTGCCCCCGAAGATATGCACCGGCAACTACACGAAGGGCTCAATCACTATTTTGCCCATCGGGCAGAGGTGGAACACAAAATGCGAAGCCGTGCCGAAATGTTCACTTGGCACAATGCAGCCCGCAGTTATCTCAACGTTTATCGTAATTTGCTATGAAGCCTTTTGCCGTTTTTGATGCCGAACGCCTGAAACATCCCAACGTGGGGCTTTACCACTTTTGCTTGCACTTGGGAGAGCAACTGTTGCAAAAGTCGCTCGCAGACAATCAGTTGGAGCTGAAGCTATATGCTCCCAAGCAGGCACGTGTGTACCCTCAGCAAGCAAGGTATGTGAATAATTACGCTTTTCACAAGTTATGGATGCCTTTGGTTCGCAAACCCGCCGTATGGCACGGCTGCCATCAGCTAACACCCTATTTACCTGATAGCAAACGTATTGCAAAGATACTCACGGTACACGATTTAAACTTTCTGTACGAAAAAGGGGCAGACAAACAGCGGAAATATTTGCAACTGTTGCAACGGAACATCGACCGCTCAGACAGTATCGTGTGCATCTCGCATTTTGCCGAAAACGAGTTGCGAACGCACGTCCGTTTGAACAACAAACCGGTAAAGGTGATTTACAACGGCAACAACATTCGCACCGACATCGTACCGCAAAAACTTGTTGTAGAAGGCTTTACCGGTAACGAACCATACCTTTTCAGCATAGCAGCCATCAGCCGAAAAAAGCATTTGCACGTTTTGCCACACCTTTTGGTGAACAATCAGTTGCATTTGGTCATCAGCGGAATAGTGGCGGATAAAGTATATCTGTCCGAAATACAAACCATTTGTCGGCAATTGGGCGTAAGCCACCGTGTACACTTTACAGGAGCGGTGAGCGAAGCGGAAAAGTACTATTTGTTGAAACATTGCCACGCATTCTGCTTTCCGTCGGTAGCAGAGGGCTTTGGGTTGCCCGTGGTGGAGGCGATGCACTTTGGCAAACTTATTTTCAGCTCGCAGGCTACCAGTTTGCCCGAAATTGGAGGCGATTCGGTTCGCTATTTTTCCTCTTTCGAGGAGGATTATCTTCACCATCTGGGGCAGACAATTCCCGCATTGCAACTCTCGGCGGACGAGGTGAAAAAGGTGCAGGACAGAAGCCGATTTTTCAGCTGGCAACGTGCAGCCGAAGCCTATTGGCAGGAGTATCGAAACCTTGCTCTGTAAGAGGCTGAATTGCTTCATTTTTACACTATCAACCTAAGCAGCTTATCTCACATATTTACACATCAACTAAGTACACAAATATTCCTTTTGGAAAACTTTCAGCAGTCAATAAAATCGTAAAATATTGAATATCAATAAACTATATCTCAAAAATGGAAAACTTTAGACCTGTTGATAAATATTCAAGTTTTCCTTTTGGTATTACAAATATTCTCGCTAATATTGCACCGTAAAATTTTTCGACACACAGTTTATTTATCCCCTTGACAGCAAGACAGATAAAAAATTGCACTCGAACACACTTTTACAACGCATCAAAAAAAACGTTGATAAAACAATCAAATATTGCAGGAATATGACACTAAAGTCTTACACTTTCGACGAGGCGTGTGCCGCCGCTTTGGAGTATTTCAAAGGCGACGAGTTGGCAGCCAAAGTATGGGTGAGCAAGTATGCTCTGAAAGATGCCGAAGGCAACATTTACGAGCGTTCGCCTGAGGATATGCACTGGCGACTGGCGAGGGAAATCGGACGCATCGAACAGCGTTTTGCCAATCCCCTCACCGAACAGCAGTTGTTCGACCTTTTCAGCCACTTCAAGTACATTGTACCGCAAGGTAGCCCAATGACCGGCATTGGCAACAACTTTCAAGTAGCATCCCTCTCCAACTGCTTTGTAGTGGGAATGGACGGTGTAGCTGACTCTTACGGAGCCATTATGCGTATCGACGAAGAGCAGGTGCAACTGATGAAACGTCGCG